>JAOACP010000004.1 GCA_026417795.1 Thermanaerothrix sp. | reverse complement strand
ATGGAGGGGTAGCGCCCAAGCCACATGAACCCTGCCCTGCCTCGGTCCGGCACGGTGGGGGGGAAAAGGGGCCCTTGGGGCTTGAAGAGGCCAGGCAGGTTGTACGGGATCTCCCTGGGGGCCATGGTGCCGGGCATGAGGGAGCGGCTGAAGAGGATGTTCCCCGACTGCTGCACCACCGCCAGGTCGTCCACCTGTATCGTAAGGGCCATCTTTTCCGGCGAGAGGCTGGTGTCCAGGAAGCGGAAGGTGCCGTTTTTCACGAAGTCGTAGGTATCGTCCCAGTTGGCCCAGTCCCGGGCTATCCGAAGCAGCTCCCGCTTCTCCTGGGTCAAGGCGGTCCTTATCCTTATGAGGTCCTGTTCGAGGCTCCTCTGGTCCGCCCTGTCCGCCTCCCTTAGGAGCGACCAGCGGTAGGTGAGGGCGAATACCGCGAAGAACAGCACCCCGAAAAGCACCATGGCCCACAGCGCCTTAGAGCGAACCGTCAAGAGGGCACCCCCGAAGAGCCGTTTTAAAGTAACGACTTTAATTTACCATGTCCCCTGGGCTTTTGGAAGCCCAAGGGACGTGGTCGGCGTCGGCGGGTTTCTTGGACATCCCATCCTCGTCCTTGTTAAAAGGGAAGGGGCTGTCCCCGCGAGGGGGTTGGTTTTAGCTTTTATATCTATATCGCTTTTATATCCTAAGCAGCTTCCCAACGGGGCAGAAGGAGCACCAGGTCCTGTGGTTCGCCCAAAGGCCTAGGGGCAACGCCACCAGGGATGAGACCACGCACATGCGCCAGAATATGAACCCCAGGGCCTTGAGGTCCAGGCCTCCTGCCCGGTGGGCCAGAAGAAGCTGGGTGCCGAAGAGGACAAGGAACGCGGAGAGGGCAACCATGTAGGCCCTCCAGGAGCTGAGCCACTTGGGGGCTGGGCGCCTTGGGCTCAGCTTCGACCAGACCACGTCCAGGAAGCTTCCCCTGGGGCACGCCGAGGCGCACCACTTCCTGCGGCCCCCCAGAAGCACGAAGGCCCCCATGAAGCCGAAAACCAACGTCCCAAGCAGGGGGTACCTCCATCCAACGCCCAACATCACCACGTATAACCCGGCGGAAACCACCTTTAACCATCGGCTGTTCATCGCCAATTCCCCCTTTGAGGATGTGCTTTTATCGTAAATACCCAACGGGGGTATATAATACAGGTAGGGGGTATTTTGTCAAGGGGGTATAGAAACCGAAAGAGGAGTGAGCCCCCGTAAAAAACCTCTGGCGCCCGCCATGGCGGACTAGGGGCGTTGCGGCGGCCTTCCAGGGCCGCCATTTGGCCTATGCTGGGCCATGCAAACGCCCGTCTCATGCCGGCGTTTCGCGCCATGGATTCCCATGGGCGTCCCAAGTTCAAGTCCTAAGACCGCTTGGAGGGCTTCCCTTATTCGGGAAGCCCTCCGCCGTTTTTACCTTGCTATCCCTTCTTTCGCGCCTTGCCCCAGGAGTCCTTGAGGGGCACCGAGCGGTTGAAGATGAGGTTCTCTGGGGAGGAGTCCGGGTCCAGGCAGAAGTATCCGTGCCGCAGGAACTGGATTCCCTCTAAGGGCTTGGCGTCCTTAAGGGCCTCCTCGCCGAAGCCCTTAAGCTCCACCAGGGAGGAGGGGTTCAGGTAGTCCTTGTAGTCCTTGCCCTCCTCCATTTTGGACATGTCCCTTAGGGTGAACAGGTGGTCGTAGAGCCTTGCGGTTATGGGGACGCACCGGCGAGCGTTGACCCAGTGCAGGGTGCCCTTTACCTTCCTGCCGTCGGGGGCCTCCCCGCCCCGGCTTTGCAGGTCCGCCTCCACCATGACCTCCACCACCCGTCCGTTCTCCTCCCGGTGGGACACGTACTTAACCAGGTAGCCGTGTTTTAGGCGCACCTCCCCGCCGGGCTGGAGCCGGAAGTACCCCTTGGGAGGATCTACCATGAAGTCCTCCGCCTCTATGAGGAGGTCTCTCCCGAAGGGGATGAGCCTTTTGCCCGCCGAGGGGGCCTCGGGGTTGTTCTCCCCCTCCACCATGTCCACCCGGTCCTCCGGCCAGTTTAGCACCGTGAGCCTTGTGGGGTTCAGCACCGCCATACGCCTTGGGGCGGTCTTGTTGAGCTCCTCCCTCAGGCAGTGCTGAAGCAGCTCCACGTCCACCAGGCTGTCCGCCTTTGAAACCCCTATCTCCTCGCAGAACCGCCTTATGGAGGAGGGGGTGTAGCCCCGGCGTCTTAGGCCGCTTACGGTGGGCATCCTGGGGTCGTCCCATCCGGACACGATCTTGGACTCCACAAGCTCCAGGAGCTTTCGCTTGCTCATCACCGTGTGGCTTAAGTTAAGCCGGGCGAACTCGTACTGCCTGGGCCTGTGGGGCACCGACACGTTCTCCAGGAACCAGTCGTACAGGGGCCGGTGGTCCTGGAACTCCAGGGTGCATATGGAGTGGGTCACCCCCTCGATGGCGTCCTCGTAGCCGTGGGCGAAGTCGTACATGGGGTATATGCACCACTTGTCGCCGGTCCTGTGGTGGGACCTCTTCAGGATCCGGTATATCACCGGGTCCCGCATGTTGAGGTTGGGGCTTTTCATGTCTATCTTGGCCCTCAGGACGCACTGCCCCTCCTCGAACTCCCCGTTCCGCATGCGCTCCAAAAGCTTCAGGTTTTCCTCCGGCGGCGTGTCCCTGTAGGGGGACTCAACCCCTGGTTCCGTGAGGGTGCCGCGGGTTCGCCTTATCTCCTCCGGGGACTGGAAGTCCACGTACGCCAGCCCCTTGGAGGTGAGCTCCACCGCCCAGCGGTAGAACTGCTCGAAGTAGTCGGAGGCGAAACACAGCCTGTCCCACTTGAAGCCCAGCCAGCGCACGTCCTCCTCTATGGACCTTACGTATTCGTCGTCCTCCTTGGCGGGGTTGGTGTCGTCGAACCTGAGGTTGCACCGGCCGCCGAACTTCTCCGCCAGGCCGAAGTTGAGGCATATGGACTTGGCATGCCCTATGTGCAGGTAGCCGTTGGGCTCCGGCGGGAAGCGGGTCACCACCTCCCGGACCACCCCCTGGTCCAGGTCCCTCTGTATGATCTCCTCAAGGAAGTTGGCCCCCTTCTCGGGGATCCTCTTTTCCGTCTTTTCCGAGTCCGTCACGGTTCACCATCCCTTCATGGCCTTCGTGTAGTGGGTATTTAGTAATTATCCCACCCATCCGGTGCCCTAGCAAGGTTTGCGTTGACGGTTAGGTTAACGCGGAATGCCGCATTTTAATTATAACGACTTATATTGTTCTCTTATTTTAGTCAAGAAAGCTCATTGAGCGTGCAGATTGGGTTAAATATAATAAAAACAACTTTACTGGAGGTGAATAGGGGGTAATCGGGTGGCCAGGGATCTAAGCTCCGAAAGGCTTAAGCGTCTTAAGGACTTGGTGGCGTTGTTCGACCGCAAGAGCGGCTATCCCAAGGGGGAGCTCATGTCCCGCATGGGCTACCGTTGCGCCAGGACCATGGAGAGGGATCTTAACTGCTGCGGGAGAGCCTGGGGGTGGACATCCGTTTCGACAGTTCCTCAAGGCGCTACATCTTGGCCAGCATAGAAAAGCTTCCCGTATCGTTGTCCATCACCCCCAACGAGGCCTCCGCCCTCTCCTTCGCCCTTGAGATATCCCAAAGGCTCATGCCCCACCTGTCTAAGTTCTTTCAAAGCGTCCAGCGGATGCTTGAAGGTCAGGTGCCATCCAGGATCATGGCGGTGGGGCAGGACGTGGCAAGAAGCGCCGTGTCCTGCCCCGTGGTGCCCCCGGAGGGAGGGGTTTTCCTGTCCCTCATGGAGGCCATGATGGACAGGAAACGTACCTGCGTCACCTTGAAAGCCCCAAGCGGCAAGGATGGCAAGCGCGTCCTGCTGGATCCCTGGGGTTTTTCCCTCTCCGGTGCCCTGTGGCGGGTGAGGGGATACGATCCTTCGAGCGGCTCGGTCAAGACATATATTGTGAATGCGATAACCTCTGTTGAGCATCTTGGAACCGGGGATTTCGTATCCCCCGGCGATGTTCCCCACCGGGGGGTGAGTTTCCGTTTCAAGGTCATGCTGTCTCCCGGGCAGGCCTTTCCAGGGGCTTGGTTCCCCATGGAGGACCAGGGGGATGACGTCGTGATGGGTTGGGCGCCGGATCACGAGGAAGTGGTGCGCTGGGCCTTGGCGTCCGCCCCCTACGTCAAGCTGATTGACCCGCCGGAGCTGTTGAAGCGGGTGGATGATACGCTTGTGAGCTTGGACCTCAAGGCCCCTATGCTCCCCAAGCCCTGAGGGCTTCCCTTTCCTCGTGGCCTTGCCGCCCCTCTAGATCCCCGTTGAATGAGGGCCTGCGTAGCGTTTTATCCTCATCCCCGAGGAATCGTTTCCTTGGGGTTTTTGTTTTGCCCCCGGCGGCACCGGTTCCCTTGGCGGTTTATTGGCTTATAATGTCCACAAAAGAGAGGTGAATTGCCTTGATATCCTTTGACCTTTTGGAGACCGCCTTCGGGGCCTTCAGCATGGAGAGGTGGAACGATCATCCCCGTCCCATGGGTCTCTTTGAGATGGACAAGCAGGGGCACAAGGCGGTCATAGCCCTCCTCATGGCCCGGATGGAGGGGGAGCTGGAGGCTACGCCCCTTGCCATGGGGCTGGTCTTCCAGTTCCTCAAGCGGGCGGTGCTTACGGACCTAAAACCGCCGGTTTACCGGAGGATAGAGCGGATAGGCGGGGACAGGGTGGATCGGTGGGTCATGTCCCAATGGGAGATAGCCCTTGGAAAAATTTCGCCGGAGCTCCCGGACCTCTTCCGGGATCACCTTGCGGCGGGGCCGGGGCCGGGGCTTGAGCGGATCCTGGAGGCCGCCAACGCCCTAGCCACCGGATGGGAACACTCTCTCATGGAGCCGTTGGCCAAGGACCTCTATGGCTTCAAACGCACCAAGCGGGAGGTGCTGGAACGTCTTAGCGGACATCGGGACGTGCCGCTGGTACAGGAGTTCCTCTTCAAGCTGTCCGGCTCTAAGGCCTCCCCGGTCTGCCACTTCGTGGACCTCGTGGCCCAGCTAAGGTTCCAGAAGCGTTGGACTAGGGTGCCCCGGATACCGGAGACATCCGTCCTGGGGCACATGTTCTTCGTGGCCCTCATGGGGTTCTTCCTCTCCGCCCTGTGCGGCCTGCCCAGGGAGAGATGGGGTTGGAACTTCTTTGGCGGACTGCTGCACGACCTGCCCGAGGCGCTCACCAGGGACGTCATATCCCCCCTAAAGCGCCAGATGAAGCTTCAGGACCTCTTGGCCCAGGTGGAGCGGGAGATGATGGAGGATCAAGTCTACCCCCTGCTCCCGGACCCCTTGGGGCCTTTGGTGAGGTTTCTGGTGGAGGACGAGTTCTCCCTTAGGTCCATGGCTGAGGGCGGTGCTGTACCGGTGGACTCCCTGGATCAGGCGGACCGGCTGAGCTCCATAGGCCTTCCGGTGGTGGACGGCCCCCTCATTGACCTTGCGGACAAGTACTCCGCCTTCCTGGAGGCGGAGTTCTCCATGTACTACGGCGTCTCCAACCGGGTTCTTAAGGAGGCCTCCCGGGCCATCAGGGATAAATACGCTTCCATGGAGTATAATGGCGTAAAAATAAGCGCTCTGTTTGACGTGATGCCAAGGCAGACCTTCTCTTAGTTGTTCCGTTGCCCTTTGGCCTCGACTGGCCGGGCGCGGGCTTGGCTTCCAACCTTAAGCCTTAGGAGGTGTTTCCTTTGGGGCTTCCTGAGAGGGTGTTCGTGTCAGGGGTTTCGGGCAACGTGGGGCGTCTTGTGGCGTTGAGGCTCCTGGATGAGGGTTGCCGCATAGCGGGGGCCTTCGGGCTGGAGGAGGGAGCCGATGCGGGAGCCCTTCTGGGGCTCTCCCCCATGGGGGTCCCGGTGAGCTCAAGGCTCAGGGAGGCCCTTGGGGTCTGCGGCCCCGACGCGGCGGTGGACTTCACCTCCGCGGAGGTGCTGTGGGAGAACCTCATGGCCTACCTGGACGCCGGGGTGCCTGCGGTGGTGGGCACCACCGGCCTTTCCCTGGAGCAGCAGGACCGCCTTCCCCCCCTGGTGGCGGAGAAGGGCGGACGTATGGCGTTGATCCCCAACTTCAGCCTGGGCGTCAACCTGGTGATGGAGTTCCTCTCCAAGGCCTCCCGGTTCTTCCCGTGGGTTTCCATAACGGACCGGCACCATGAGGCCATGGCCAACGCCCCAAGCGGCACCGCCGTGTCCTTGGCGAAGCTCATGGAGGCAGGCGGTGAGGTCAAAAGCCGTGAGGTGGTGCCCCATGTGTTGGGGGGCTCGGTGGGGGGAGTAAGGGTTCATTCGGAGCGGATGCCCTTCCCAGGGGACTACTCGGAGCACCAGATAGACCTTGGAAGGCCCGGCGAGGTCATGAGGATAACCGTCACCGACTTCTCAAGCCGCGTCTACGTGGACGGCGTGATCCTGGCCCTTTCCCGGATAAGGGACCTCCCGGCGGGCACACTTGTGACGTCCCTTGGGGATTTTATGTAGCGGTTGTCAAAAAGGTCCGCAGGTATGTGCCCAAGCCGCCGGGCGGAGCTCCTTGGGGCTATGGACTTAAGGGAGGTGTTGCCGTGGAAGGTTCGGACAGGGTGAGTTTGAGGCTTAACAGGTTTTTCTTCCCCATCATGCCGGTGGTGCTGGTGGGCTCCATGGTGGAAGGGCGGGCGAACTTCATGGCCGCCGCCTTCACCGGGCAGGTGAACTTCTCTCCCCCCATGTTCATGGTGTCCATGGGGGACCACGCCACCAGGGATTGGATAATCCGAAACCGCCGTTTCAGCATCTGCGTCCCATCAAGACGCCTCGTATCCCGGGTGGACCTGGCTGGGCTGGTGAGCGCAAGGGACAAGGACAAGTCCGGCCTCTTCCAGGTCTTCTTCGGAGGTCTTCCGGACGTTCCTTATGCGTCGGAGTGCCCCATAAACGTGGGGCTTTCCCTCCATGGATCCATGGAGCTGCCCGGAGACCTCCTCATCGTGGGTCGGGTCGAGGAGGTGCTTGCCTCAAAGGACGTGCTCTCCCCCGACGGCCTCGTGGACCCCTCGAAGGTGGATCCCTTTTTCCTCTCCATGCCGGACAACCTGTACTGGTCCTTGGGAGACACCTGTGGCGCCGCATGGCACGACGGCCTTCCGCTGAAGGGGGAGCTGTTCCCATCTTGAGGTTTGAAAAGTGGTTTTTTGTGCATTTGTTAGCTGAATTTTTATGAAAAACATAGCCTTATGTAGCCTTTGGGGCGTTGAAGGATCCCTGCCTTTGAGATTACCATCTTCTTAACGGTGGACGGAGGGGGTGGTTCGGATGGTAAGGGGTGGCATAAGGGGAAAAATGCTTTTTTACATCCTGGTGCCGTTGTTCCTGGGGCTGGGGGCCCTTTCCGCCTTTGTGGGATACAGCTCCATGAGCATGGTGGAGCGGAAGACCTACCAGATGGCGGAGGCCTCGGCCTCTGGGGCCGCCAACGGCGTTTCCGCGTACCTTGGGGACCTTCTGGCCTCTTCAAGGAGCATGATAAGGGCGGTGGAGGCGGTGGACGCCTCAAGCCCCTCCGCCCGGGACCAGGCCTTGAGAGTGCTCAAGCGCATGTTGGAGAAGACGCCCCTGGTGATGTCCTCGTGGGTGGTCTTCGAGCCCGACTCCTTCGACCGCCGGGACCAGGAGTTCGTGAACCGGGAGGGCTACAAGGAGAAGGGCCGGTTCATGGGCACATTCCTTAAGGTCGGGGGCAAGATAAGCCGCAGCTTCGACATAACCGAGCAGATGCTGGCCAACGAGGCGGAGTCCGCCTCCTGGTACCACCAGCCCTTGCGGAGCCAGAAGATAACCGTCACGGACCCCTACTTCTACAACTACACGGGAGTTCAAGGGGACGAGAAGTTCATAGCCAGCATATGCGTGCCCGTGGAGATCGACGGCAAGGTGGTGGGGGTGGGGGGCATGGACGTGGACCTTTCGGCCCTCAAGGACGTGGTGAACAACCTTGGCGGCGCCGGCGGAGGCATGCCCACCCTGGTGTCCCCCGGCGGGGTTGTGGCGGGATCCTACGAGGGATCCGCCATAGGCAAGGCCCTGAAGGAGTCCGCCAAGGGCAAGGATGCCCTGGCGGCCCTTGAGGGGGCCTTGAGGGAGGGGCGCCCTAAGTCCTTCCGGGGTAAGTCCCTCTTCGGGGCCGGGGAGGTGCTGGGGGTGGCGTCTCCGGTGGTCATAGGCTCCCAGGTCTGGGGCCTCCTGGTGGAGGTGCCGGTGTCCGTGGCCTTTTTAGACGTGTACCGGCTCATGCGCAACATAGCCTTGGGGGCCGCCCTCACCATCCTGCTGCTTGGCGCCGTGGTCTGGACGGTATCCGGGAGGCTGAGCGCCCCCATCGTGGAGGCCATGAGGGCGGTGGAGCGCTTCGCTGACCTGGACCTTCGGTACGACCCTTCCAGCGACTGGATAGCCGAGCGGGACGACGAGATAGGCGCCATGGGCCGGGCCCTTGGAAAGATGAGAAGGGCCATAGGGGAGACGGTGATGGAGGTTTTCAGGGAGGCGGAGATGTTCGCATCCTCCGCGGAGTCCCTGGCGGCCCTGTCGGAGGAGTCCGTGGCCTCCATGGAGGAGGTGAAGGCCTCGGTGGACCAGTCCCTTGGGTTGAGCCAGGCCAGTTCCTGCGCCTTGGAGCAGACCAACTCCGGCATAGGCGAGGTGGTGGCGGGGGCCCAGATGGCGGCCAAGGCGGTGTCCGACGGCGCCGAGGAGGCCTCCTTGACGGTGAAGGTCTCTGAGGAGGTGGCCCATAGGATCAAGGCCCTTGTGGACGAGATGGGGGCCATAAGCAAGAGGGCGGACGAGTCCTTGGAGAAGCTGGCCAAGGTATCCCAGTCGGTGTCCAACATAGGAGCTTTCGTCAGCGCCATCAAGAGCATAGCGGACCAGACGAACCTTCTGGCCTTGAACGCCGCCATCGAGGCCGCCAGGGCCGGTGAGGCGGGCCGGGGCTTCGCGGTTGTGGCGGAGGAGGTTCGGAAGTTGGCGGAGGAGTCCAACGTGGCCGCCCGGGACGTGGAGAACATAATAGCGCCGCTGGTGAGCTACACTGGCGAGACCCTCGAGGTTACCAGGGTTACCTCCGATACCGCAAGGCATCTGGCGGAGGACGCCCTTGGGGCGGCGGATGATCTCATGGGGGTGTTGGATAGGATAAAGCGGGTGAGCCTTGCCCTGGAGAGCGTGGCCGCCACGTCGGAGGAGCAGGCGGCGGCGTCCCAGGAGATCGGCAACGCCGTAGCCCAAGCCTCCCACTCCACCGTTGAAGTGGTGTCCACCTTAGGGGTGATCCAGCACTCCGCGGAGGAGACCGCCAAGGCGGCGGAGGCGGTGGCCCGGGAGGCTGAGCGGCTTACCTCCGGGGCGTCCAAGCTCAAGGAGTCCCTGGCCCGGTTCTCGGTGGACCAGCACCGTGGAGAGGCAGCGCCGCCGGCCTTAAGGGGCTGAGCCTCCCCGTCCCGTGGAATAGGTGTGACCTTAAGAACAAACCGCAGCATGTGCGCTAAGGGCCCGAGGCTGTAAACCAGCCCCGGGCCCTTCAACTTCCGCCGGGGGGATTTTTTGTTTTTAAATTCTTAATCTTGGCTTTTCGCGCTTAAAAGCCGCGGTCCATATACTCACCTCCGAGGATGGCGGTTTATGCGGAGACGAGGCCCTTTTGGAGGTGTGGTGCGTGGTGATGGGGATAAGAGGAAAGATGATGTTGACGATACTTCTTCCGGTGAGCTTGGTGATGATCGGCTTATCCTGTTACCTTGGCTTCAGCGCCCGTTCGATGGCCATGGAGGACGGCGTGAGGGGTGCCACCTCCGATGTCCTTGGAGTTGCTTCCGAGGCTGGGTCTTGCCTTGGGGGGCTTATATCGGCGGCGGAGGCCATGGGGGCCGCCATAGGGGGGTGAGCGCCCAGCCGGAGGATCACCGGCGGGAGGAGGCCGTGCTGGGTATTTTGAGGGAGACCCTGGCGTCCCTTCCCTTGGCCGCTTCCTGTTGGGTGGTGCTGGAGCCGGAAGGCAAGGGAGAAGGCCATTTCATGGCCACCTTCTTCAAGGGGCCCCAGGGGGATCTACAGAGGGGGTACGACCTTAACGAGGCCATGCTTGAGGATCAGGGAGAGGGGAACTGGTACCGGGATGTGTTAAGAAGCCGCAGGACAGCGGTGTCGGATCCTTACTTCTACAGCTACTCCGGCCTGGGCCGTGATGAGAGGTTTGTGTGCGCCATATCGGTGCCGGTTATCCGTGAAGGCCGGGCGGTCGGGGTGGCCGGGATGGACGTGGACGTCACGGGGCTCAAGGACGCGGTGATGTCCCGGGGGTTCTTGAAGGGGGATCGGACCCTGATAATATCCTCCAACGGGGTGCTTGCGGTGGGCAGGGAGGACCTCCTGGGGCGGAACGTAAGGGAGCTTCCCGATGACGTGGTTCACCGGGATGTAAGATCCCTTTCAGGCGGGATCTCCGCTCCCCGGTGGTGGTTTGGCAGGTCCCCCTCCGGGGAACAGTGGCTTTTCGTGGCCGCCTCGGTCCTCTTGGCCCAAGGGGCTCCCTGGGCGGTGGTCACGGGCATACCTAGGTCCCAGGTGACGGCCAAGGCCCGTCGGATCACCGCGGGGGCTGTTTTAAGCGCCGCTTTGGCCCTGGGGATCATATGGTTGGGGTTGTCCGCGGCGTCGACGAAGATAACCCGCCCCATGCTGGCGGCCGTTGAGGCGGTTGAGAGGTTTGCCCGCCTGGACCTTAGATATGACCCCTCCAGCGATTGGGTGGCTGAGATCAGGGACGAGGTGGGGCACATGGCCTCGTCCCTTGGGGCCATGTGGAGGTCCCTTTGCGGCACCATAGGGGACGTGGCTGCTTTGGCTGAGGGTATAGCCGCAGAGGCGCTGGGGCTGGGGGAAGCGGCTTCGGGGTGCCTTGCCTTTGCGGAGCGGGCCATCTCCCGGGCGGCGGAAGCTGGAAGGGCGTGCGATAGGGGAAGATCTTTGCTTAGGCAGGTGGCCTCCCTGGCGGAGGAGGTGCTTGAGTCCGCCGGGGATCTTGCCGGAGAGGCCTCCTCCTGCGAGTCCGCCATGGCTGACGCGAGGGATAGGCTTTTTACGGCGCTTAAGTCCATGCGGATTTGCGCAGAGCGGGCGGACAACGCCTTTAGCGCTAACCGAATGATGTCCCAGCGGCTGGAGGAGATGTCCGGCCTTTTGGAACGGATGGCGGAGATGACATCCCGCATAGTGGACGTGGCAGACAGGACGGAGCTGCTGTCATTCAACGCCGCCATAGAGGCCGCCAGGGCCGGGGATGCGGGGCGTGGGTTCTCGGTGGTGGCCGGGGAGGTTAAGAAGCTCGCGGAGGAGAGCCGGGAGCTGTCCTGTGCCACCAGGAGCTTCAGCGAGAACGTGATGGAGGGGATGAGGCGGGTCATGCTTTCCGTTGAGGATTCGTCCTCTTCCATAGCCGCCGCCTCCGCCGCAAGGCAGGAGGAGCTGAACAGAAAGGGCAGCGCCGCTGTCCTGGAGGTATTCGCGGCGCTTGAGGGCGTGATGGAGGACGTGCGGGATCTGGAGGCGGTCATGGGGAAGGTCTCCGATTTCGCACAGGCGTCCCACCGCAGGGCCGATAACTTTAAGACCGCCTCGTCCCGCCTGATGGAGGCGATGGGGCGCTTCAAGACCAACGGGACCGTGGGGGAGGAGGAGCTGAGCGCCGCTTCGGAGGTTGAGGAGTTGGGGGATATCCAAGGCGCCAGGTTGTATCAGCCGGTTATGGTGCCCCCCAGCACCACCGCCCCGTCCGCGTCGTAGAGCACCAGCCTTTGTCCCGGGCAGGGGGCGAAGACCGGTTCGTCGAAGAGGACCGTTATCCTGTCTTCCTCGAAACTCACCGCCTGGCACGGCTTTGGGTCCCCCTGGGAGCGGGTCTTCCCAAAGAGCCTAAGCCCCGGCTCGATTTTAAGGTCCGTGAGCAGGTTGCACCGGCCGGCGGAAACCAGCGGCCACATGATGTCCTCCCTGGGGGCTGCCACCACCTTTGGAGGGATTATGGCCTTGACGTAAAGGGGCGCCGCCGACGATACCCCAAGGCCTTTGCGCTGCCCTACGGTGAAGAGCCCCACCCCCCGGTGGCGCCCTATCTGGTTGCCGTCCTTATCAACTATGGGGCCCTCCTGGAAGGCCTCCTCCCCCAGTATCTCTTCGTACCTGCCGCTTTGGGCGAAGCACACGTCCATGCTGTCCTCTTCCCGGGCGGCGGGAAGTCCCGCCGCCTCCGCGGCTTTCCGCACCTCATCCTTGGATGGCGCATTACCCAATGGAAATATCAGACGGGCAAGCACCCTCCGCGGCACGTCGGCTAAGAAGTAGCTCTGGTCCCGCTTTTTGTCCTCGGCGGTCTTGAGCCTTACGGCACCCAATGGGCCTTCCCTCTCTATCCTGGCGTAGTGTCCCGTGGCTATGGGAAGCCCCTTAAGGCCCTCGGTGCGGTCAAGGATATCCGCCACCCCCCCAAGCTTCACCCCCCGATTGCAGTCCGAACAGGGGTTGGGGGTTCTGCCCGCGGCGTACTGTTCCCGAAAGGGACGCAGAACCTCTCGCTCGAAGAGGTCCCTCACGTCCAGCACCAGGTGTTCCATGTGGAGCATCTTCGCCGTGTCCTTCGCCATTTTCACCGCCGGGGAGTCCGGCGAGCTTGAGGGGGCCATCAGCAGGGTTACGCCTATGGGCCTGTGCCCCGCCTCTATGAGCTTTATGGCCGCCACCGAACTGTCCACCCCGCCGCTCATGAGAACCGCGCAGGTGGGACCATTGTGGGTATTGATCTTCATGGGCCCTCCTTTGCCGTATAATCCAAAGTATGAAAGGATTTTACTTTTGTCCCATGGGAAGGGATTTTGCCTCTACCTTGGGAACCTGTCAAGGAGGGATGAACTTGGAGGGGGAGATCCGTTTCTACAGCCTCCAGGAGGTGGACCAGCTGGCCGAGTCCCGGGGGCTTAACCGCCGCGGCGCGGAGGAGGCCATACTGGAGGGCGGCGGTTGCCCCGAGCGGTACCGCCGGAACCTTGGGACCCTTGGCATCCAGGGACAGCTTAGGCTTCTAAGGTCCAAGGCATTGGTGGTGGGCTGCGGGGGCCTTGGGGGGTACGTGGCGGAGATGCTGGCCCGGGCGGGGGTGGGAAGCCTTGTCTTAGCGGACGGGGACGTGTTCTGTGACAACAACCTGAACAGGCAGCTTTTGTGCCGGGAGGAGGACCTTGGGCGCCACAAGGCGCAGGTGGCGGCGGAGAGGGTGGCGTCGGTGAACCGTGGTGTGGAGGTTCGGGCGTTCTGCGGTTACGTCACCGATGAGAACGTGGATCAGCTGCTGTCGGGCTGCCAGGTGGCGGTGGACTGCCTGGACAACGGGTCGTCCCGGAGGGTGCTCAAGGACGCCTGTTTGAGGAACCGGGTGCCCTTGGTCCACGGCGCCATAGGGGGTTTCTACGCCCAGGCCGGGGTGGTTACGGGGCGTGGTAGTCTCGGGGCCTTCATGGAGGCCATGCCAAACCAGGGGGAGGAGGTTCGGCTTGGGAACCCCCCCTTCACCCCGGCCCTTGCGGCGGCCCTGGAGGCGTGCGAGGCGGTCAAGATCCTGGCGGGCCTTGAGGGCTGCCTTGAGGAGGAGCTTTTGTGGCTCGACCTGGCCTCGCACCAGTACATGAGGTTAAAGCCTTGAAGGCGGCCTTAACCTAGGGTTATCCGGTTGCGGCCCCCTGTTTGCTCTGATAGAGAAGCTGGTCCGCCCGCTGGACCAGCGTATCCGGCGTGTCCTCCGAGGTTGCCATGGTGGCGCCCCCCGAGACGGTGACGTTTATGTTCTCCCCCTGAGCCTCGGTCCAGGTGGCCTGCACCAGCACCCGGAGCCTTTCGGCGATCCGCAGGAGTTCCTGATTGTCCACGTTTCGCAGGATCACCAGGAACTCCTCCCCTCCGTAACGGCCCATGGAGTCGAAGCTTCTGAGAGAAGATAGCATGGTGCTGGCCACGTTCCTTAGGGCCTGGTCCCCCGCCTGGTGGCCGTAGGTGTCGTTCACCTTCTTGAAGTGGTCTATATCCATCATCACCACCCCGAAGGGCCAGCCGATCTCCTTGAGGTCCTTGAGGTGTTCCTCCAGGGTGTCCTCGATGGAGCGCCGATTGCCCACCCTGGTGAGCTCGTCGAGGTACGCAAGGCGCTCCAGGATGGATATCTTCTCCTCCTGGGACACCAGGTTCGATGTGTCCTCGAAGATCTCCACCCCGCCTATGATTTTGCCGCTGTCGTCCCTCAATGGGGTGGTCCTCACCTGCACCGGCACCCGGTGTCCGTCCTTGTGCTTGAGGTACACCAGGGCCTCCCGAGCGTTCCCGTCCGCCATGGAGAACGCCAAGGGGCACATGCCAAGGCAGAGGCTGTTGCCCTCCCCGTCCACGTGGACTAGTATGTTGTCCGCACACCTCTTGCCCACCACCTCGTCGGCGGAGTAGCCGGTTATCTTCTCCGCCGCCCGGTTCCAGTAGGTTATGACCCGGTTGAGGTCCGTGGTGTAGACACCGTTGATGAGCTGGTCCAGGATTTCCTTGTAGCGCTGCTCCATGAGAATCCCCTCCCCGGCTTAAGAAAGCGCGGCCCTATGCTGGTCTCGCTTGGTTGGTTACATTTATTATATTATAAAAATAGGCTGGCGCTCGGGTAAGATATGGGTGATCGGCGGTCTTGCCCATGGGGGTGCCAAGGGAGCGCCCCGCCGCTCGGCGCCCTGGGATATGTGGTTGGCCCCCTTGGGGTATGTCCACTTGTTCGGCGTGGTATAAAGCGGTAAACTCATGAAACGGAAGGGGGGATGCGGGATGAGACGTTTCGAGCTTATGTCTTTCGGGTCCCTTGCGCCCCTTCCCGATGTGGAAGGGGAAGCGTTCCTGCCTTCATCGTGGGACGTAAGGGTTTTGGCGTATCTCCCCAGGAACCACGTTCTGGTGGGGGTTATTGAGGACGGAGCCTTCGATTGCTGGCGCCTTTTGAACATCCGGGACGGCAGTTGGGTGCCGGTGGGTCTTTCCTGCGACGCCCCCAAGGATCTGTTCTATGGCGACCAGGCGGTGAAGCTGGAACCTAAGAGCGTTAACCTTTTGCTGGCGGAGCTGCAGGGTCAGATTCCCCCGCCCTATGACGGGGAGAGGGCCATGGCGTTCCTTCGGGACTGTCTTAGCCGCAGCCGGTCGCCGCTGTCCAACACCGAATCGGAGAGGCGCAGGCTCCTTTGGGCCTTTTGTGGAACCGGGGCTGCCATGATGTGCGGCGACATGGCGTCCCTTTCCCGCATAGGCCTTTGGTTCCGGGACTGCCGGGAGGCCTTCGACGGGTTCGACCTTAAGTTGTGGCGCTTCATAGTGCCCTCCTTCCCGGAGGAGTTCCTCCAGGAGGTGGAGGCGCTGGGGTTCCCAAAGGACCGGGTGAGGCAGCTGGACCTGGAGGACTCCAACCCCAGCGTGATGAGGTCCCGGAAGGGGTACCTGATCCACTATTGGAACGGGGTGGCGGACGGCTACAGCGACATCGCCCCGGTGAGGCTGATCCTCTACGCCCCTCCAGGGCTTTGGAGCCAGATGAGGGGGCTTTTCGGCCTTACCCTGAAGGAGATGGTCTACGCCGCCTGGGGGTACAGCGACTGCCAGGAGGCGTGGCGCAACTTCCGCTTCTACCGGTTCGGCGACATGGTCCTCAAGGAGCTGAGCCCCGTTTAGGTCCAGCTTAAGATGCCCCTCCTCGCCTGCGGATGGGAGATCCGCAGGGCAAGGTTTTTGTTAGACCCCTGGGGAGGGGCATTTTGATCCTTGAGCATCCTTTTTGTTGATGTTTTGGCGCCGTCTTGGGGTTGCGTTAAATTGCAGAATAGGCTAGCATTAGTACAATACGATGGGTTGTGTGGTTCATAAGCTCAAGTTCCTGAAAACCGCTGTTCTTTTTCCGCTTCTATCTGTGGGGGTGCTTCGTTTGGACAAGGTCCGTCTCTTGAGGGAGCGTCTTGCGGTGAGGCCGATCATATGCGCGGTTCGCTCCATGGACGTGGTAAAGGATGTCTTGGCCTTTGAGGAACCCCGTTGTGTATTCCTCCTGGGTTTTTCGCTTCAGGACGTGGTCAAGTCCGTTTCGTCCCTGTTGTCTCGGGGCCACATGCCCTTTGTCCACATGGATCTTGTGGAGGGGCTTAAGTCCGATCAGTCCGGCATTAGGTATTTGGTGGATAACGCCCGCCCCTGGGGCATCATAAGCACCCACAAGGGGGTTGTGGAGATCGCTAAGGGGATGGGGCTTGTGACGGTGCTCAGGGTCTTCCTGCTCGATTCCGACGCCATAAGGAAGGGCAAGAGCCTGGTGGGGGCGGTAAGGCCCGACTTTGTGGAGGTGCTCCCTGGGGTTGCGGTGGTGGGCATGGAGAAGACCCCCCTGTCGGACCTTGGGTGCCACATAATAGCGGGGGGGCTTGTGGACAGCCCCGATCAGGTTCGCACGATCCTTTCAAGGGGAGTCATAGGGGTTTCGTCCAGCGAGAAGTCCATTTGGTAGCTCTTCCCGCCCTTTGGGGGCCAGGCGGGTGATTTGATTTTTTGATTTAGGGCGATTTGGGCTTCAAAAGACAAATAAATAAGTTTGGCTCCAGAGAATGAGAGAGCAGCGTGGCCATCTAGGATGGTTGAAGCTGCTCTTCTTTTGTAGGAAGGGGGGTGATGCGCGGGGGTGCGGGCTGGGCAGGCGGCAGGGGTGTTTTTCAGGCCGTGTATTTTGAAGAGAAGGAGATGAGAGGCATGCAAGGACCTGTGGTAGGGGAATTCTTGGGCACCATGGTACTTCTCACTTTCGGCTGCGGCTGTGTGGCCAACGTGCTTTTGAACAAGTCCAAGGGACAGGGGGCAGGATGGGTATCCATAAACTTTGGGTGGGCCATGGCGGTGGTGTTCGGTGTGTTCACCGCCGTAGCCACCGGATCTCCCCAGGCGGACCTCAACCCTGCGGTGACCCTCTTCAAGGCCTTGGCTGGGGTGTACAGCTTCCCAACCGCTTTTACCTTGATGATAGCCCAGGTTGCGGGGGCCTTTTGCGGGGCCGTGGTGGTATACCTGGTCTACCTGCCCCACTGGGAGATCACCGAGGACAAGGGGGCGAAGCTGGGCATATTCTCCACGGGCCCCGCGGTTCGCAACATTCCCGCCAACTTCATGACCGAGTTCATAGCCACCTTGTTCCTGATACTCCCCATCATGTTCGTGTTCTCTAAGAACGTGGGCGGGATCGCCCCCGGCGTTGGACCGTACCTGGTGGGTATGCTGGTCTACGGCATCGGCGCTTCCCTTGGAGGCCCCACCGGATACGCCATCAACCCTGCCCGTGACCTGGGACCCCGTATCGCCCACGCGGTGCTTCCTATCCCCGGCAAGGGGGACTCCGACTGGGGGTACTCCTGGGTTCCGGTGGTGGCCCCTTTGACGGGCGGGGCGGTGGCTTTCTTCATCGCCAAGGCCCTTGGGATTGTCTAGGTTTTGGGTTCGTTGGAGTGGATTGAAGGGCGTGACTTGGGTTTTTCGCCACGGGGTTTGAGCTTGAAGGGAGAGTGCGGTTCTTGAAGAAGCTCATCAATCAGGTGGATCAGGTGGTCACCGAGTCCCTTGCGGGGCTTGGGGCGGCCTTTGGGGACCTGGTGAGGATACATCCCACGGTCAAGGCGGTTTTAAGGGCCGACGCCCCAAGGGCTAAGGTGGCCTTGGTTTCCGGCGGCGGAAGCGGCCATGAGCCGTTGCACGGGGGCTACGTGGGCTTTGGGATGCTGGACGCCGCCTGCCCCGGTGAGGTGTTCACCTCCCCCACCCCGGACCAGATGTACGAGGCCGCCAAGGCGGTTCACGGCGGCAAAGGAGTTCTCTTCATCGTCAAGAACTACACCGGCGACGTGATGAACTTCCAGATGGCCCAGGACATGCTGGCTTCCGAGGGCATCCGGGTGGAGAGCGTGGTGATCGACGACGACGTGGCGGTGAAGGACAGCCTCTACACCGCGGGGCGCCGGGGCGTAGGTGGCACGGTGCTGGCGGAGAAGATCGCCGGGGCCATGGCGGAGCTGGGAGGGACCCTGGAAGAGGTGCGGGACGTGTGCGCCAAGGTTAACTCCAGGGTTCGAAGCATGGGGATAGCGCTCACCAGCTGCACGGTCCCCGCGGCGGGGAAGCCCACCTTCGAGCTTCCGGAGGATCAGTTCGAGCTGGGCATCGGCATCCACGGGGAGCCCGGCAGGGAGCGGCGCCCCATGACCCAGGTCAGGGACATGGTGCGCACCATGGGGGAGGCTATAGTGTCGGACCTTCCCTTTGAGAAGGGGGACCAGGTGCTGGCCTTCGTCAACGGCATGGGGGGCACTCCGCTCATGGAGCTCTTCATAGCCTACAAGGACCTCAAGGACTTCCTGGACGAGAAGGGCATAGAGGTCTCCCGGAGCCTGGTGGGGAACTACATAACCAGCCTGGAGATGCAGGGCTTCTCCATAACCCTGCTGAAGCTGGACAGCCAGCTCAAGGCCCTGTGGGACTACCCGGTCCACACCCCGGCGTTAAGGTGGGGAAGGTAACCATGCCGCTCACCGTTGAAGGGGCCAAGGCCTTTGTGTCGAAGGCCAGGGATGCCATGGATGCCCACAGGGACTACCTCACCCAGCTGGACTCCGCCATAGGGGACGCGGACCACGGCATAAACATGAGCCGGGGCTTCAACAAGGCCCACGAGAAGGTTTTAGCCGGCAGCTACCCCGATCTTGGTGGGCTGTTCAAGGACGTGGCGATGGTCTTGATGGGAAGCGTTGGTGGAGCTTCGGGCCCCCTGTACGGCACCTTGTTCATGAAGATGTCCCAGAAGCTCTCCGGTAAGCCTGAGGCGGACCTGTCGGACCTTCGGGAGGCCCTTTCGGAGGGGCTCAAGGGCATAGAGGCCCTTGGGAAGGCGGAGGCCGGGGACAAGACCATGCTGGACGCCCTGATCCCCGCGGTCAAGGCCCTGGAGGGGGTTTCGGACGAGGCCGCGGCCCTGGAGGAGGCGGTGAAGGCGGCGGAGCAGGGGATGCTTGCCACGGTTCCCATGCAGGCCCGGAAGGGCCGGGCCAGCTACCTTGGGGAGCGGTCCGTGGGGCACCAGGACCCGGGAGCCACGTCGTCTTACCTCCTGCTGTCCTGCCTTAAAGATGCGATTTTGGGGGTGAGGCCGTGATAGGCATCCTGGTGGTGTCCCACAGCGCCAAGGCGGCGGAGGGGATAGCGGAGATAGCCTCCGCCATGTGCCAGGGTGCGGCCCCGGTGGCGGGGGTTGGGGGTGCCGAGGACGGCGGCCTTGGCACCAGCGTTCCCGCCATATACGAGGCCCTGGTTGGGCTTTTGGTCCGCTGCGACGGGGTGGTGGTGGTGCCGGACCTTGGAAGCGCGGTGCTCTCCGCCAGGGCCGCCTTGGGGATGCTGGGAGATGACGCCTCAAGGGTGGCCATAGCGGACGGTCCGGTGCTGGAGGGGGCCATGATGGGGGCCGTTCAGGCCAGCGTGGGGTCCTCCCTGGCGGAGGTGGAGCGCACGGTCCGGGAGGCCAGGGATTTGGAGAAGGAGAGAAGGTAAGCCTAAGAAAAGGGGGAGATGAGGTTGTCCAAGAAGTACGTGGTGGCCATCGATCAGGGTACTACCAGCACCAGGTGCATGGTCTTCGACGAGAAGGGGCTTCCGGTTTGTTCCCATCAGATGGAGCACGCTCAGATATACCCCAAGCCCGGCTGGGTGGAGCACGATCCGTTGGAGATATGGTCCAGGACCAAGGACGTCATCCGCGGCGCTTTGGACAAAGGGGGGATAAACCCCGAGGAGATAGCCTCCATAGGGATAACCAACCAGCGGGAGACCACCGTGGTGTGGGAGAAGGCCACCGGCAAGCCCATATACAACGCCATAGTGTGGCAGTGCATGAGGACCCAGGAGTTCTGTTCCGAGTGGCAGAAGACCCCCGGCTGGGAGCAGGTGGCCAACGGCGAGGGCAAGGTTAAGGACATAACCGGCCTTCTCATCAGCCCCTACTTCTCCGGCACCAAGATAAAGTGGATCTTAGACCACGTGCCCGGCGCCAGGGAGAAGGCCGCCAAGGGGGAGATCCTCTTCGGCAACATCGACACCTGGCTCATATGGAACCTAACCGGCGGGCCCGACGGTGGCGTGCACGTCACCGACGTGTCCAACGCCTCGAGGACGCTTCTTATGGACATAAAGACCCTCAAGTGGAGCGAGGAGATGGCGTCGTTCCTGGACGTGCCCCTTGCCATGATGCCCGCCATCAAGCCCTCCAGCTTCGTGTACGGTTACACCCGTAAGGACGGTCCCTTCGGGGCGGAGATCCCCGTGGCGGGGGACCTTGGGGACCAGCAGGCGGCCCTCTTCGGCCAGGCCTGTTTCGGCAAGGGGGACACCAAGAACACCTACGGCACCGGCTGCTTCATGCTGATGAACATAGGGGAGACTCCCTCCCCCTCCAAGAACGGGCTTCTCACCACCGCGGGCTACAGCCTTGAGGAGGGCAAGTGCGTTTACGCCCTGGAGGGTTCCATAGCCATAACCGGTGCGGCGGTTCAGTGGCTGAGGGACAACCTGAGACTGTTCGACGAGGCCCCGGACAGCGAGTACTTCGCCCGCAAGGTGGAGGACTCCGGCGGCATATACTTCGTCCCCGCCTTCTCCGGGCTCTACGCCCCCTACTGGGACATGAGCGCCCGGGGCGCCATCGTGGGGCTCACCAGGTACATCCGCAAGGAGCACATAATAAGGGCCACCCTTGAGAGCATATGCTACCAGACCCGGGACGTGGTGGAGGCCATGAACAAGGACTCCGGCGTGTCCCTGGCGGAGCTGAAGGTGGACGGCGGGGCGGTTAAGAACGACCTGCTCATGCAGATGCAGGCGGACATACTGGGGGCCAAGGTGGTGCGGCCTCAGGTTAACGAGACCACCGCGCTGGGCGCCGCCTACGCGGCGGGGCTGGCGGTGGGCTTCTGGAAGTCCACCGACGAGCTCAAGGAGCACTGGGCGGAGGACCGCCGGTTCGACCCCATCATGTCCGACGAGAAGCGGGAGCACGCCTACAAGGGCTGGAAGAAGGCGGTGTCCAAGGCCCAGGCCTGGATCGAATAGGAAGTTAACTCAATAACTAAGTTGCTTAAGTTCTGGGTGGGGCTTAAGCTGAAAAGTTGGAAATAGGCAGAATAAGGGCCTAGGTTCGTGCGGACAGAGTAGAGACTGTCTCTTATACACATCT
>JAOACP010000003.1 GCA_026417795.1 Thermanaerothrix sp. | reverse complement strand
AGATGTGTATAAGAGACAGGCTTATGGGATGCGCAAGGAGGGCACTTGAAGGGGGCTTCGAGTGGATGTGTACGACCCTCACCATAAGCCCCCACAAGGACCCACTTAGGATAAACGCCATAGGCCGGTCTTTGGCGAAGATGAACGGGCTTATGTGGGAGGAGCGGATCTGGAGGAAGGGCGGCGGCTTCGTGCGGTCCGCTGAGATGAGCCGCGGGATGGGGCTTTACAGGCAGACCTGGTGCGGGTGCCAGTGGGCCCGCTGAGGGTTTGAGGGAGGTGTCTTTAACTTGGCGTTGTCGTGCGAGCTTTCCGGCAAGCTCCCGCCGGAGCTGTTGAAGAGATGCGTCTTCCCCTTTACCGGCTGTTCCAGGGAGGAGTTGGTGGTGGGACCTTCGGTGGGGGAGGATGCGGCGGTGATAAAGTGGCCCCATGGGAAATATCTGGTTTTCACCTCCGACCCCATAGTGGGCGCCAGCAAGGGAGCCGGTAAGCTTCTGGTGCGGGTTAACGCCAACGATGTGGCGTCGAAGGGGGGGGAGCCCATGTTCCTTGGGGTCACCATGATAATCCCTCCATCCATGGGGCTTTCTTTGGCGTCGGAGCTTATGGAGGAGATCCACCGGGAGTGCTGTGCCATGGGCATAGCGGTGGCGGGAGGCCACACGGAGATAAACGACCGATACGAGAGTCCGGTGCTGATGGGGGCCATGATAGGCTCCGCCGACAGGGTGCTGAGGGCGTCGGACGTTAGGCCCGGGCACCGGTTGATAGTGACCAAGCACCTTGGAATAGAGGGCATGAGCATCCTGGCCCAGGACCGGCGGGACCTGCTTCAGGCCTTCCTGTCCGATGGGGAGGTCCAAACCGCCGTGTCATGGGGAGAGCTTACCTCCGTCCTGCCAGAGGCCATGGCCTTGAAGGACCTGGCGGACTTCATGCACGACCCCACTGAGGGGGGCTTCTTGGGGGGCATCAGCGAGGTTGAGAGCCTGGTGGGGCTCAAGGTGTGCTTGGACCGCCCTATGCTGCCTATCGATCCCATCACATTGAAGGCCTCCTCCGCCCTTGGTTTCGATCCCCTGTGCCTCATATCCTCCGGGAGCCTCATGGCGTTTGTCAGCGCCGAAAGGCTTGAGGAGGCCCAGGATAGGCTGAGGCGTTTGGGATGTCCCTTTGCGGTGGTGGGCACCGTTTCGGACCAGCCGTTTGACGGGGTCGTGAGCGTTAAGGAGGAGCTTTGGGATCTTCTTAAGCGGTGACCTGTTGATGACAGGGGGTTGATGTGGTTGGTTTTTGACGCCTATGCGGCAAGGGTGGAGAGGCTTAGGGGGATCCTGGAGGATCAGGGGCTGGACGGCTTTTTCGTGATGGTTAACGAGGGGCTGAACTGGGAAAGCGCTTATTACTTGAGCGGCTACAGGGGCAGCAGCGCCGCCTTCCTGGTCACCAAGGACCAAGGGATTCTCATAACCGACGGCAGGTACATGACCCAGGCGAGGTCCCAGTGCCCCTTCCAGGTGGAGGATCAGGGAAGCAGATCCCTGGTGGATGCGTTGGCGGACTTCGTTAATGCCATGGGGATGAAGAGGATTGGGTTCGAGGCCTCAAGGGTTTTTCACTCCACTTTCCTGGAGTTGTCCAACAGGATCAGAGCTTCCCTTGTGGATGCCTCGGATGTGATGCCCAGGATGAGGCGGTTTAAGGACCGGGCGGAGGCCAACCTGATAGCCGAAGCCTCCAGGATAGCTGCTGCGGCGTTCCTTGAGACCTTGAGCTTGACGAGCCCTGGCATGACAGAAAAGGAGTTCGCCGCCATATTGGAGCACAAACTGATACTTGGCGGCGCCGAAGGAGGCTGGGGAAGCCATTCTTTCATCGTGGTTTCTGGTCCAAGGAGCGCCATGCCCCATGGGGTGCCCACCGAAAGGGCCTTTGGGGTCGGCGAGTGGTTCACCGTGGACTTCGGAGCTAGGTACTGCGGATATGTTTGCGACGTTACCAGGAACGTGGCGGTTGGGACCGTGGATCCATGGGCCATGGAGGTGTATCAGGTCCTTACCGCGGCCCAGGACGAGGCGGTTAGGGCCTTGTCCGCTGGGGAAAGGCGGGCCTTTGAAGTGGATAGACGGGCTAGGAAGGTGGTGGAGGACGCGGGGTTCGGCAGCCTCTTCACCCATGGGTTGGGCCATGGCCTTGGCCTGGAGGTTCACGAGTCTCCAAGGGTATCCAAGACCAGCTCCGATGAACTCATGGAAGGGGATGTCATAACCGTGGAGCCGGGGGTTTACCTTGAGGGAAGGGGAGGTCTGAGGGTTGAGGACGATTACCTGATAGGCCCCGATGGCCCCGAGTTCCTGTCCGCCCCCCTCCCCAGGGAGTTCTTCGTGATCCGGTAGCCGATTTGGTCCATTGGGACCAGGGTTTGTTGAAATCCATTAGGTTTTCTCTGATATAATGGACTACACACATAAACCCTCTGTGGGGAGGTATGAAGCATGAAGAAGTACGTATGCACCGTGTGCGGCTACGTTTACGATCCCGCCAACGGGGATCCCGACTCCGGCATCGCCCCTGGAACCCCCTTTGAGGAGATCCCCGACGACTGGGTCTGCCCGGTGTGCGGGGTTGGGAAGGACATGTTCGAGGTGTCCGAGTAACCGCGCTTAAATCGCCAGCCGAAATCAAGGGCTCAGCCGAGTTTTTCGGTTGAGCCCTTGATTCTTGTCTTGCCCCACCTGCCCTGGGGCGACGTTTTCATCCAACCCCTAGGGCCGCTTGTGGGTCTTCATTCACCTGAGTTTAAAAGTTCCTCCGCCAGCTCCAGCGCCTCCCCTCGTGCCTCAAGGGGCGCTTCCACGGTTACGACCGAGTCCTCCCGTTTCCCTACCACTGAGACCCCCCACATGGGGTGGGTTTCAACCGCCACGGTGGCATTGCCGTTTAGGGTTAACGTTACGTAGGTGCCGCCGAATCCGAGGGGCGCGTCGGTCCCCTCCTCCGGCCTTAGGGGTATCTCCCAGGCTGTGAAGCTCTTGCCTTTAAGTATCTCCGCCCTGAGCTTTATGCCCGATGGGCTGCGGTAGTCCCGCCTTATCCAGATATGCTCGTTTCCGCTGTTTTTGGACAGTACGGATATGACGTCCTCACGTATCTTGATGAATCCTTCCCCCGCCGCTTGGGAGGCGGCCATGAGCGTGAATGCCACGGCTGCCGCGAGTTTTGACTTCAATTGGATCTTCCCCTTTCTTGTCCCAGGCCACGATATGATAGACTTTTCCCCGTGGTGTAGGCAATACTGTTGGGAGGCAGACATGAGTACCTTTAACGTTAACGTGTTTGGATGCCAGATGAACGTTTATGACGGGGACAAGCTGAAGTCCGCTTTCCTTGAGAGGGGCTGGACCCAGGGGGAGCCGGGTTCTTCCGACGTTGAGGTGTATGTAACCTGCAGCATAAGGGATAAGGCGGAGCAGAAGGTGCTTAGCGAGATAGGCCGTTTTGGGAAGCTTAAGAACCCTCCCCTTGTAGTGTTGGTGGGGTGCATGGCCCAGCGCACCGGTTCTCATGTGGCGGCCCGGTTTCCTTGGGTAAGGGTAGTGGCGGGGCCGAGGCATCTTGGGATGGTGCCCCAAGCGGTGGAGGATAGCCTTAAGGACCTCAAGGTTCGCATGCTCCTTGACGATGACCCCCGGGAGACCGACGACCTTTGCTGCACTCCCCATGTTGAGGAGGGTATGGTAAGGGGTTACGTTACCATTGCCCATGGGTGTGATCACTTCTGTGCCTACTGCATAGTGCCCTATGTAAGGGGCCGTTTCCGCTCCAGGGACGGGGAGGAAATCCTTCGGGAGGTTAGGGAGCTGGCTCAAAAGGGGGTTAAGGAGCTCACTCTTTTGGGACAGAACGTCAACCGCTATGGCAAGGACCTTCCCAACGGGCCGTCCTTCCCGGAGCTCCTTAGGATGGTTTCAAGGGTGGAAGGCCTTGTGAGGGTTCGGTTCGCCACCAACCACCCGGTGGACTTCTCCAGGGAGCTGGTGGAGGTCATGGCCACGGAGGAGAAGGTGTGTCCCTCCATAAACCTCCCGGTTCAGTCCGGCAGCGACAGGGTTCTTCGGCTTATGGGGAGGGGGTACACCAGGGAGCAGTACCTTGAGATGGTGCGGATGCTGAGGGACGCGGTGCCCGATGTTGGCATAACCTCCGACCTCATCGTTGGTTTTCCAGGGGAGACCGAGGAGGACTTTATGGACTCCTTGGACTTGCTGGAGCGGGTGAGATTTGACTTAGTGCATACCGCCGCCTACTCCGTGAGGCCTGGCACCAGGGCGGAGAGGATGGAGGGACACCTGGACGTTGCGGAAAAGGCCAGGAGGCTAAACCGAGTGAACCAGCTTCAGGCGGAGATATCCTTGGACATAAGCCGATCCTGGGTGGGCAGGACCTGCCCCGTCTTGGTTGAGGGGCCGGCTCCAAAGGGACAGGGTTTGTGGCACGGAAGGACCCCCCAGGACAAGGTGGTGCTGTTTCAGGGACCATCGAAGGTGGGGGAGGTGGTGCCGGTTAAGATAACCTCTGCCCTGGCATGGTATCTGCAGGGGGAGTTGGCTTAGCTTCCCGCTTGGATGTTTAGCCTTTCCCGGCGGGGAGATTTCCCGTTTGGGGGTGGTTGTCTTTGTTGGAGGCCAGGCGAAAGGCTGTTTTTGCGGTTGCAGGGGCTTTTGGGTGTTTTCTCATCGCCTTCCTTGCGGTCATGGCTTTCTCCGGCCGGTTTGACCGGCGGGAGGGGACCAACACCGCCGGGGACATCACCCGGTTGGCCGCTTCTGTGGAATCGCCTCCCTCACGAGAGGAACCGGTTCGGGAGGTTTCGGAATGGGTGGTCTATGTTACCGGCGCCGTGATGAGGCCTGGGATTGTGCGGGTCCCGGCTGGAAGCCGCATATATCAGGCGGTGGATGCCGCAGGGGGGCCCGCCTCCAAGGCGGATCTTGAGTCCATAAACCTGGCAAGTCCCCTGCAGGACGGGCAGCACGTGAGGGTGCCATTTAAGGGTGAGGCTCCTAAGGCTCAGCCGCCTGTGGTAGAAGCGGCGCCTTCCGTTCAAGTGGTCCAAGGCGGGTCATCCAAAGGCGGAGCATCGGTTAACGTCGGTTCCGTCAAAGGGGAGGCGTCTTACGGCAACCGGGTCAACGTTAACCGGGCGGGGTTGGAGGAACTGAAGGCCTTGCCTGGGGTGGGGGACAAGACAGCCCAGGCCATCCTTGACTATCGGGCGGCCAACGGTCCCTTCCGGGATGTGAAGGATCTGCTCAAGGTTAAGGGCATAGGGCCTAAGAAGTTGGAGAAGATGGCCCCCCTGGTGGATGTCTCCCCTTAAGAGTTAAGAAACCATGGGGCCTTCTTCCCAAGCGCCTGCCATGCCCATGTTCATATCCGCCCTCCTTGGGGCCATTTTAGGGAGGTCCGCCATGCTGTCTTCATTGGCGGTGCTGGCGTCCTTTGCGGCGGGGACTGGTTGGCTTTTGATCTGTCTTGGCGCGGAGGGGTTTCCAAGGGGCTCGAAGGCGGTGGCTTTTTGGTGCGTGATTCTATCCCTTGTGGGGGCGGTGAGATGCCAACAGGCGGTGTCTTACAGTCTGGAGCCTCGGCGCATCTTTTCCCATGGAGTGGTTCTCCTGGAGAGGTCCTGGGGCTCCCGTCAGATGGGCATCGTAAGCTCCAGCTTGGGGCCGTTGGTGGTGTCCCCGACGATCCCCATTGAAGAGGGGCAGTGGGTGGAGTTGGAAGGGGAGGTGGGGCCCTTTGATCGGGTTTCCGGCAGGTCCAGTAGCGGTTCCTTTGACCAGGAGGCCTATTGGAGGTCCAAGGGAGCGGTAGGGGTCTTTGAGGGGGAGTTGCGCCCCGCGGGGCCTGCCCCTGGCATCTTGGGGCGCTTTCTTAGGCTCAAGTTGGCACTGGAAAGGCGGGTGATGCTCGGCCTGCCTCCCATTTCCAGGGGATACATCTTGGCGTCGTGGTTTGGCATCAAGGACCCGGAGCTCGTGGAGGCCCATCGGAGGTGGGGTACAAGCCACATCCTTGCGGTGTCGGGGTTCCACGTGGCCCTGCTGTTAGGGGGGATTTGGCTTGTCTTAAAGCCCCGGCGGGCAGGGCTTCTGGTGGGTTCCTTAGTCCTGTGGGGATATGTGCTTATGGCTGGTTGCCCCCCAAGCGCGGTGAGGGCTGCATGCATGGCGCAGCTTGGCATCTTAAGCGCCATTGCGGGCAGGGGGGTCCGGGGTATGAACCTGCTTTTCTTGGGCGCTTGGCTGATGCTTTTGTTCAACCCCTGGATGGCCTTTGACGTGGGTTTTAGGCTGTCGGTGGTGAGCGTGTCGGTCCTGCTGGGGGTGGGCGGGTCCCTCCGGGGTCCGTGGTATCCGATGCTAAGCCTTGTGGTTTGGCTTGCCACATACCCTTTGGCGGCATCGGTTTTCGGGTCGGTGCCTGTGGTCGGCATACTGTCAAACCTGGCGGCTCTGCCCTTCTTGTCCGTCTACCTTGCGGTCATCTTCGTCCTCGGCATCCCCTCCATGCTTTTGAACCTTGGTAACGTGCTCATGGTGCCTGCGGAGTTTGCGGGGTCCCTCTTCGCGTCCATCATGGACTGGTTGTGCGATCTTATGCCCCGTTGGGTCCCCTATGAGCCCGTTCTCGTCTCGGTTTCCGTGACGGTCTTGTCCTTGTCGGTCCTTTGGGGTTGCGGGTTCCGGGGTGTTCAACTGATTACGGGGTTTCTTGGCTGGGTTCTGCTTTGGAGCCTTTGCTTTTTTTCCGTTGGATTTGGGTTTTAAATGGTAGATAATTGGCCTTCGAGATGTCCTGTCTTTGCGGGCGCAGGTTGGTTTTCATGAAGTTAACCGTAAGGGGTTGGTAATATTGCTTCTTGTGGTGGACGTAGGGAATACGAACACGGTCATAGGTGCTTACAATGGGGAGGATCTTTCGGGGCATTGGAGGATAATGTCCGAGAGGCGGACGTCCGATGAGCTTGGGCTGATGCTACTTAACCTTTTGGGCGTCAACGGGCACAGGGCGGTGGAAGGGGCCGTGGTTTCCAGCGTGGTTCCCAGCCTTGACGAGGTGTGGAAGGACGCTTTGGGCAGGTACCTTTCGGTGGAGCCCCTTTTCGTAAGCCCACAGCTTGATCTTGGCATCGGCGTGGCGTACGGAAATCCTCAGGAGGTGGGGGCGGACCGGCTGGTCAACGCCGTAGCCGGAGTCGCCCTCTATGGCAAGCCGCTGGCTTTGGTGGACCTTGGCACCGCCATAACCCTTGATGTGGTGGATGGGCGGGGCACATATCTTGGGGGAGCCATAGCCCCTGGGATGGCGCTGAGCATGGAGACCCTTTTTTCAAGGACCGCCAAGCTCCCCCAGGTGAGCCTAGAGGCCCCGCGCAGCGTCATAGGCAGGTCTACCATGGAGTCCATAAGGTCCGGCATAATATACGGCTACGCGGGCATGATAGACGCCCTGGTGGAGAGGGTTTTTGCGGAGCTTGGGGAGCGATTCCCGGTGGTCGCCACCGGCGGCCACGCCAAGATCTTGGCGGAGCACTCCAAGTTCGATGTGATAGTGGATCCGTGGCTTACCCTCAAGGGGCTTAAGATGATATACGAGAAGAACCGTCCATGATGGGTTGGTCTTATCCGTCTTACATTGGGGGCGTGGTGGTGGAGGGCCCTTTGTGGCTGGCTCCCATGGCGGGCGTCACCACCCCTTCGGTCAGGCTGTTTCAAAGGCGGCTTGGGGTGTCCCTGGTTCACACCGAGATGGTGAGCGCCTTTGGGCTGATATATGGTGGCAGGAAGAGCGCGGACATATTGATACCCGCCGATGGGGAGGAGCCCATAGTGCCCCAGCTGTTCGGGCCCCACGGCGATTGTCTGTTGGAGGGGGCCCGGATAGCCCTTGAAGCCTATCCTTTCAAGGCCCTGGAGGTGAACATGGCCTGTCCCATGCCCAAGGTGACCAAGAAGGGTGCTGGGGCGGCCATGATGGAGAACCCTTCGGAGGCCTTCAGGGCGGTGAGGCTTCTCAAGGGACTGGGGCTTCCCGTGTGGGTTAAGTGCAGGGTAATGCCTGGAGGTTTCCTGGATACCGCCAGGTTTTGCGGTGGATTGCTTGATGCCGGAGCAGACCTTTTGATGGTGCATGGAAGGACCGCTCCGCAGCGATACGAGGGGAAGGCCGACGTGGAGCAGGTTCTTGGGCTTGCCAGGAGCTTCCCTGGCCTTGTGGTGGGGTCCGGAGATGTGTTTTCACCTAGCGACGTCCTGCGTTACCTTGAAGGTGGGTGCCCCGCGGTGTTGCTGGCCAGGGGTTTTGTGAAGGACCCGCTTCTTGCTTGGCGTTGTTCCGCGGCGTTGGGGTTAAACCCATGTTCCGCTCCGGTAAGTCTCGTGGATGCCCTTTTGGAACTGGGGGATATGCTCCTTGCCAGGGAGGGGGAGAGGACCTGTCTTTTGCTTGTTAAGCGCATGGCCGCCGCGGCCCTTAAGGGGCATCCCGGTGATGCCGAGAGGAGAAACCGAATGATGGGCATGAAGAGCTGGATTGAACTTAAGGATTTCATTGCCGGGCTGGAAATTTAACTGTGGTTTTCTGTGTTTGTCCCCGGTAAATTTGATAGAATCGACGCTGAAAGACGTAAATCCGTCCACCGCCTTTGGGGGTGGATCTGTGCCGTTGTGCGGCGAAGATGACATCAAGGGAGGATTTTAGGTATGAGCGACGGAAGTGAGCGAAACCAGTCCCAGGGCTGCATGCCCGAGGAGGAGATATTCCGCCAGAGGAAGGACAAGCTCTTTCGTCTTAGGCAGGAGGAGGGGTACGATCCTTTCGCGGTTGACAAGTTCGACCGCCGGCACTCGGTGAGTTGGGTGAGGGAGAATTACGAGTCCTTAGGCCAGGACGAAGAGGGAGAAGAGGAGCTTTCCCTGGCGGGCCGGGTCATGACCTTAAGGAGGCACGGCAAGGCTTCCTTTGCCACCATGGAGGAGGACAGCGGCAGGATTCAGCTGTACTTCCAGCTGGACAACATGGGGGAGGATGCCTACGGGTTCTTCAAGAAGTGGGTGGACACCGGTGACATCCTTGGGGTTAAGGGTACCCCCTTCAGGACCCAGAGGGGGGAGCTGTCCATCAAGGTCAAGGAGTTCAAGCTGTTGAGCAAGGCCCTAAGGCCTCTTCCCGAGAAGTGGCACGGCCTCAAGGACCAGGAGGTGCGCTACCGGCAGCGCTACCTGGATCTCATGGTGAATCCGGAGGTTCGCCAGACCTTCCGCAAGAGGACCAGGATAATCCAGACCGTGAGGCGGGTATTGGACTCCCACGGCACCTTGGAGGTCACCACCCCTATCCTCTCCACCCTCGCGGGGGGAGCCAACGCCAGGCCCTTCGTGACCTTCCATAACGCCTTGGGCATACCCATGTACCTTAGGATAGCCACGGAGCTGTACCTCAAGAGGCTGGTGGTGGGCATGTTCGACCGGGTTTACGAGATAGGCCCCAACTTCAGGAACGAGGGCATAGACTTGAAGCACAACCCGGAGTTTACCGCCATGGAGGTTTACTGGGCCTACGCCAACAACGAGGACATGATGAACCTCTGCGAGGAGATATTGGTTGCCTGTGCGGACGAGATGGGATCAAGGGTGTTCACCTACCAGGGGCGGGAGATCTCCTTTGAGCCTCCGTTCCGAAGGGCTACCATGATGGACTTGGTGAAGGAGCACACCGGCATAGACTTCTCTTCCATAAGCGATGAGGAGGCCAGGAGGATAGCTCTGGAGAGGAAGGTGGTGGAGGAGCTCAAGGGGTATGAGACCAGGTATCACCTCCTGCCCGAGTTCTTCGATGCCTACGTGGAGGACAAGCTGATCCAGCCCACCTTCGTCATAGGGCATCCCACCGTCATATCCCCCCTGGCCAAGCGCAACGCCGCCAACCCGGACATAACCGACCGGTTTGAGCTATTTGTCAACGGTTCGGAGCTGGCCAATGCGTTCAGCGAGCTCAACGACCCGCTGGATCAGAGGGAGCGGTTCTTGGAGCAGGTCAAGCAGAAGGAGGCCGGTGACGAGGAGGCCCACGTGTTCGACGAGGACTTCGTTAACGCCTTGGAATACGGGCTGCCTCCCACTGGCGGAATGGGCATAGGAATAGACCGTCTGGTCATGTTGCTCACCGACTCCAAGTCCATAAGGGACGTTATCCTGTTCCCCACCATGAAGCCCAAGGCCTAGGAGGTGCTGTCCGGTGGACCGCTCTGAGGCCCGAAAGCGGATGGAGGAGTTGGCGGAGCTTATACGGTACCACGACCGGCTCTACTATCAGGAGGACTCGCCGGAGATAAGCGATGGGGATTACGACCGGCTGGTTCGGGAGCTTTCATACCTGGAGCGGTCCTTCCCAGACATTGCCCTTGAGGATTCCCCTTTAAGGAGGGTCTCCGGCGGCCTGTCCGAGGGCTTCAAACGGGTGCCTCATGGGGTGCCCATGCAGAGCCTGGACAACGCGGTCTCCCCCTCGGAGGTTGAAGACTTCTTGCGGAGGTTGGCCGATTCCTTGGGTTTTGATGCCCCGGTAGTTTGTGAACCCAAGCTTGACGGTCTTGCGATAAGCGTGACCTATGAGGGCGGCCGTCTCGTAAGGGGTGCCACCAGGGGAGATGGAGCCGTGGGAGAGGACGTCACCCAAAACGTCATGACCATAGGCGCCATCCCCAAGGAGATACCCTACAAGGGGTACCTGGAGGTCCGGGGAGAGGTTTTCATGAGCAGGGCCGACTTTGCGGAGCTGAACCGCCACAGGGAAGAGCAGGGGCTCAGCACCTTTGCGAACCCCAGGAACGCCGCCGCGGGGTCCCTGCGGCAGCTGGATCCTAAGGTCACCGCATCCCGAAGGCTCAACGCCTTCTTCTATCACCTGGTGAACCACAACGACGTGGGGGTGAGCACCCAGGTGGAGCTCCTTGAGTGGCTTAAGGGGCAGGGATTTCCGGTGCAGGAGGATTTTAGAAGGTGCGTTAGGGCGTCGGAGGTCTTGGAGTATCTTGAGTTCTGGGATCAAAAGAGGCATTCCTACCTGGCTGATACCGACGGGGTGGTCATAAAGCTGGACCCTCTGGACCTTAGGGATGCCATTGGCAGCACCAGCCGTTCCCCCCGGTGGGCGATAGCTTACAAGTTCACGCCGGAGGAAAGGCCCACCAGGGTTTTGGACATAGAGGTGTCCGTGGGAAGGACCGGAGTTCTTACCCCCACTGCGGTTTTGGAGCCCGTGAGGCTCTCCGGCACGGAGGTAAGAAGGGCCAGCCTTCATAACTTCGATGAGCTGAAGCGCAAGGACGTCCGGGTGGGTGACACGGTATGGGTCAGGAAGGCGGGGGAGATAATCCCTGAGGTGGTCCGGGTGGATATGGCCCTAAGGCCCGAAGGGGCCTTGCCCTTTGAGGTTCCGTCATCGTGTCCCGTATGCGGTTCCCCGGCGGTCAGGTTGGAGGGGGAGGTGGCTCTCCGCTGTCCTAACAGGTCTTGTCCTGCCCAGTTGAAGGAGGGGCTGATCCACTTCGCATCCCGGGACGGCATGGACATAAGGGGCCTTGGCGATAAGGTTGCGGAGCAGTTGGTGCGGCGGGGATTGGTTAAGGACTTCTCGGACCTCTTCCGCATGACCGTTGAGGACTGGTTTGAGTTGGACAGGATGGGAAAGAAGTCCGGGGAGAACATGGTGAGGGCTTTGGAGGCCGCCAAGGATAGACCCCTTAGGAAGCTCCTTTACGCTTTGGGGATTCCCGGAGTGGGGGAGAGGACCGCCAGGGACTTGGCGGACCGTTTCGGCTCCCTTGATGCGGTCATGAGCGCCTCCTTGGAAGATCTGTCATCCATCAGCGGGGTGGGCCCAGTGGTGGCCAAGGGGGTCGTGGATTTCTTCCGTGATCCTGGGAACATGCGGTTGTGTGAAAACCTCATGGCCGTTGGGGTCAGGACCCGGGAGGAGAGTAGGCCTCAGGGGGAGGCTCCTCTTAGGGGCATGAGGCTGGTTTTCACAGGAGAGCTGAGCTCCATGAGGCGTAAGGAGGCCCAGGAGCTGGTAATCCAGCTTGGCGGCCAGGTATCCGATTCGGTCTCTAGGAACGTCACCGCGGTGGTGGCAGGCGAAGGGGGAGGCAGCAAGCTTTCAAAAGCCGCTTCCCTTGGAGTTCCGGTCTGGGACGAGGATCGGTTTTTAGGGTTGATAGGGGAGTTCCTTAAGGACGGGGTGGTGGTTAACCGTGAGGATAGATGAGGAAGAGGTGCGCCGCATAGCTGCTTTGGCGAGGCTTGAGCTTCAGGGAGAACAGGTGTCCTCCATGGTGGAGCACTTCAAGAAGCTGGGAGAGCACTTTGAGGCCCTTCGCTCCGTGGAGCTTCAGGGGGTTGGGTATTTGGAGGATCAGGAGCCCGTGGGCCGCATGAGGGAGGACCACGTTAGGCGCTGGAGGGACTCGGAGCTGGCCCTTTTGGGGGCTCCAAGGCGGGAGGGGCACTTCTTCAAGGTCCCTAGGATAGGGGTTAGGGAGTGATTGCGGCATGGATCTTTACGAGCTTCCCGCCTGGCGTATCGCCGAGGGTGTAATCAGGGGGGAGATGAGCTCCAGGGAGGTGGTTGAATCCTGTCTTGAGAGGATAGACTCCCTGGATGGTCGCATAAGGGCCTGCCTTGAGGTTTACGCCGAGGAGGCCCTTGAGGACGCTGCTCGGGTGGATGGAGTTGTGGCGTCGGGGGAGCACCCGGGGGCTTTGGCGGGGGTGCCGGTGCTCATCAAGGACAACCTTTGCGTAAAGGGCAAGAGGACCACCTGCGGTTCCAGGATGTTGGAGAACTGGATATCCCCTTACGACGCTTCGGTGGTGGAGATGCTCCGCGGGGCCGGGGCGGTGATAATGGGCAAGACCAACATGGACGAGTTTGCCATGGGGAGTTCCACCGAGAACTCGGCGTTCTTCCCCACCTCTAATCCCTGGGACCTCGCCAGGGTGCCCGGGGGAAGCTCCGGGGGCAGCGCCGCCGCGGTGGCGGCGGGTTACGTCCCCCTTGCCCTGGGCAGCGATACCGGCGGTTCCATAAGGCAGCCCGCCGCCTTCTGCGGCATTCACGGCCTTAAACCAACCTATGGGATGGTAAGCCGGTATGGGCTTGTGGCCTTTGCGTCTTCCTTGGATCAGGTGGGTCCCATGGCCCGGGACATGGGGGACATAGCCCTGTGCATGGAGGTTATAGGCAGGCAGGACCCCATGGACGCCACGTCCAGGGACTTTGGGGGAGGCAGCTTCCTCTCCATGCTTCGCAACGACAGCCTTAAGGGGCTCAGGGTGGGCATACTGAGGGGCTTTGATGAGGACAGGGTGTGTCATGAGATAACCAAGTCGGTTTTGCTTGGGGCCAGATACTGTCAGGATGCGGGAGCCCAGTTGGAGGATGTGAGCCTTCCGATATCCATGGGGGCTGGCCTTGCCAGCTACTATGTGATAGCCCCGGCGGAGGCAAGCTCCAATCTGGCCCGGTTTGACGGGGTTAGGTTTGGGCCTCTCCCGGAGGTGCAATGCCTTGAGGACATGTACCGGGCGGTTCGCTCAAGCTTTGGCGATGAGGTGAAGCGCCGGATAATGGTGGGTACCTACGCGTTAAGCTCCGGATATTACGATGAGTACTACGGCCGGGCCCAGCGGGTGAGGGCCGCCATACGGGAGGAGTTCAGAAGGCTTTTTGAGAGGGTGGACTTGCTCATATGTCCGTCGTCGCCTTGTCTTCCGTTCCTGAAGGGCGAGATGGCGGGGGATCCGGTTAGCATGTACCTCACCGACGCCTTTACGCTGCCCGCCAACCTGGCGGGGGTGCCGGCGTTGTCGGTGTATGCCGGAATTTCAAAGGATAAACTGCCCCTTTCGGTGCAGCTGATGGCCCCTTGGGGTGAGGACAGGCGGTTGGTCATGGCGGGGGCGGTGTTGGAGAGGGCCTTTGGGGCCCCGTCGGTGGCGGGTTCTAAGGGGGTTCTTTGAGCATGAGGCAGGTTGTGATAGGACTGGAGGTCCACGTTCAGATATCCACCTCCACCAAGCTCTTCTGCTCCTGTCCGGTGGATTACATAGGGGCGGTGCCCAACAAGAACGTGTGTCCCCTTTGCCTTGGGCTTCCCGGAGCCCTGCCATTTCCCAACAGGGCGGCAGTGGAGGCGGCGTATCTCACCGCCATGGCGTTGGGTTGTTCGGTTAACAAAAGGATCCGTTTTCATCGCAAGAATTACTTCTACCCGGATCTTCCCAAGGGGTATCAGATAAGCCAGTATGACCTGCCCATAGGGATTGACGGATCCCTTGTGCTTCACGACGGGAAGTCGGTACGGATCCAGCGTCTTCACCTGGAGGAGGACGCGGGCAAGCTTGTGCACTTCGCCGAAGACGGCAGGCTTGGGGGCTCCAGCTACTCGCTGGTGGATTACAACCGTTCCGGTGTGCCCCTGATGGAGATAGTGTCCATGCCTGACATTAGCTCCCCCGGGGAGGCCAGGGAGTATGTAGAGCGGCTGAGGCGGCTGGTTCGGTACCTGGGGGTGTCCGACGGGGACATGGAGGACGGGTCCTTAAGGGTGGATGTCAACGTATCCCTTTGTGGCGAGGATGGTTCGTTGGGTACCAAGGTGGAGATAAAGAACTTGAACTCCCTAAGAGCTTTGGAGCGGGCCTTGACGTATGAGATAGGCCGCCAGGGGGATTTGCTGGACCGGAGGGAGCGGGTCATTCAAGAGACCCGCCACTGGGATGACGGAGAGGGTGTAACCCTTGGCACCAGGGGTAAGGAGGAGGCCCATGACTACCGTTATTTCCCTGATCCTGACCTTCCTCCCCTTGAGATGGCCGATAGGGATCTTGAAAGGATCAGAAGGCAGCTCCCGGAGCTTCCCTGGGAGAAGGAGGTCCGTTTCGCGGCGGAGTATGAGATAAGCGGCGACGACCTTTCGGTTTTGCTGGAGCGCAGGGATGTGGCGGATTTCTTCGAGGCGGCGGTTGCCAAGGGCACCAGGCCCAGGAGTGCCGTCAATTGGATAAGGATGGAGATTTTGCCCATGGTGGAGACCTTGGGGGCGGGGTCCATAGGGGAGCTTAACGTGCTGCCCGAGGACCTTTGGATCTTGGATCTTAAGGTTCTCAAGGGTGAGCTCTCTCCCGGGGCGGTTAAGTCCATACTTAAGTGCATGCTTGAGGAGCGTTGTGGTCCTGAGGAGGCCATCCAAAGGCTCGGCATAGGGGCGAGGCTGTCGGGAGAGCGCCTGGCGGAATTGGTGGAGGGAGTTTTCGCAGAAAACGGCGATGTTGTGGAGGAGATCTTGTCTGGCAAGGACAAGAAGGGGGCCAAGGAGAGGTTTTTGCAGGGTCAGGTCATGCGGCTGGCCAAGGGGCAGGCTGATCCCGCTGAGGTGGCCCGGCTGATAAGGGATAGGCTTGGAATGGATTAGGTATGTAAGGCTGATAAGTTTGACTGTTCCTCAATCGTTGCCTTAAGATAGGGAATGTGTGCTGTTCCGTGCCCCGGCGGAGTCTGGGGTGAAAACCGTTCCTCTAGGAGGCAGAAGCGATGGGGACAAGGAAACCTGAGGACATCCGGACCGTAGCGCTCTTATCCCATGGTGGTGCGGGGAAGACCTCCCTGGCCGAGGCTGTGCTCTTCGACGCGGGCTTGATAACCCGGATGGGGAAAGTGGAGGACAAGAACACGGTCTCCGACTTCGACGCGGAGGAGCACAAGCGTCAGATATCCATAGGGACGTCTCTTCTCACGGTGCCGTATAAGGGCAAGACCCTTTACGTGTTGGACACCCCAGGGTTCTCGGACTTCCAGGGTGAACAGATTTGCGCCCTGAAGGTGGTGGACTCGGCGGTAATCGTGGTCAGCGGGGTTCACGGGGTGGAGGTTCAGACCCAGAGGTGTTGGGAAGGGGCTGAAGCGGAGGGCATACCGGTTGTCTTCTACGTGAGCAAGATGGATCGGGAACACGCGGATTACGATAAGGTTGTGGGGGAGCTCAGGGAGTCCTTTTCGGACCGGGTAGCTCCCCTTTTTGTTCCCATAGGGCAGGAGGCGTCCTTTAAGGGTGTGGTGGACGTCCTATCCCTCAAGGCGTACACCTACAAGGGGGATGGCAGCAAGTCCTTTGAGGTGGGTGACGTTCCTGGGGACCTGAAGGATAAGGTTTCCGGGTTGAGGGATTCCTTGGTGGAGCGGATAGTTGAGGCGGACGATGAGCTAATGATGCGCTACCTGGACGGGGATGAGATCTCCTACGAGGAGCTGGTACCCGCGTTGAGGAAGGCGGTTAGGGAGCGCATGGTGTTCCCGGTCATACCGGGGTCCAGCGTGGTTAACGTGGGTGTCGTTCAGTTCCTGGATATGGTGGCGGACGTGCTGCCCTCTCCTGTGGAGATGGCTCCGCGGAAGATGCTGAAGCCCGATGGTTCCGAGGCATTGCTGACTCCCAACCCGGATGGGCCGTTTTACGCCCTGTGCTTCAAGGTCATGGTGGATCCCTACGTCGGCAAGCTGTCCTTCATAAGGGTTTTCTCTGGTAAGAACACCGCCGATCACGGGGTCTTTAACGTCAACCGTGGAGAGGAGGACCGGGTCAGCGCCTTCCGTCTTATGAGGGGTAAGGAGGGGGAGGACGTCAAGGAGGTTGTGACCGGAGACATCGTGGCCATACCCAAGCTGGAGAAGGCCCAGGTGGGGGATACCTTGAGCCTTAAGGGCCAGGACATGAAGTTCCCTCCCATAAGCTTCCCCAAGCCGGTTTACAGCGTGGCGGTGACTCCCAAGAGCAGGGCGGACGAGGATAAGCTTGGCAACGCCATCCATAAGATGCTTGACGAGGACAGGACCTTGAGCTTCACCAAGAATCCCGAGACCGGGGATTCCGTGCTGTCCGGCATGGGGGATTTGCACATAGACATCGTCCTTTCCAAGATAAAGGACCGTTACAAGGTGGAGCTGGACACGAAGACTCCCAAGGTGCCCTATCGGGAGGCCATAAAGAAGAGCGCCAAGGCCCAGGGCAAGTACAAGAAGCAGACCGGAGGCCGTGGGCAGTACGGGGATGTTTGGTTCGAGCTCACCCCTGGTGAGAGGGGATCCGGCATAGTGTTCCAGGACCGCATAGTTGGTGGTGTGGTTCCCAAGAACTTCATACCTGCGGCGGAGAAGGGGCTGCGGGAGGCGGCCGCCAAGGGCGTTTTGGCGGGGTATCCCGCGGTGGACTTCGTGTGTGCCCTGTACGACGGATCCTACCACGACGTGGACTCATCTGAAATGGCCTTTAAGATAGCCGCCTCCATGGCGTTCAAGAAGGCCTTCATGGACGCTTCTCCGGTGCTTTTGGAGCCCATAATGAACGTGGAGGTCACGGTTCCGGAGGAGTGCCTTGGGGATGTGATGGGGGACTTCAACGGCCGCAGGGGAAGGATAATGGGCATCGACAGCAACGGTAAGCTTCAGGTGGTCAAGGCCCAGTGCCCCCTTGCGGAGATGTTCCGGTACGCCATAATCCTGCGTTCCATGACCAGCGGAAGGGGCACGTTCACCATGGACTTCTCCCATTACGAGGAGGTTCCTTCCGACATAGCCAAGAAGGTCATAGCAGCGGCGGCGGCGGAGAGGAAGGAAGAGGAGGAGTAGGCGCTGGTCTTCGTTGGAGCGTTTGGGTGTTGATGTGGCGATAAAATGATGTCGTTTGCGGCGAGGATTGGGGGGGGGCTGCCCTCCCCAATTTTTAACTTCCTTGTGTTATTAAGTATCATTGTCACATTTGGTGAGTGATGTCTCCCGAATCAATTTTTATGCGCATGTGCTTTTATGTCGGCGCAGTTAATGATGTCCTATCTTATTATTTATAGGTATGTGAAGTAGTTATTAATAAATGAATTAGAGAGAAAATCCTATCTCCCTGGAGGCAGTGAGTCATTGGGGGAGAAAGGTTTGATGTCTTGTTGGTGCTTTTGTGATTAAATTATGCCGTAGTTGATGTGTTGTGGTTTTGGAAATATATTGTTAGTCATCAAATAATCAAATCTGTGATTTCGCTGTGACCCCTGAGGGCGGGAAAGGAGGTGCCATGCCCCCAAGCCAAAAAGGGCGAGCGGAGTTTCGGGGGCGCGGGATTTTAAGGATGCGGCGGGTATTAAGGGCGGTTGTCCGTAAGGGAACGAGGGTTCTTACGGTTGTATGCCGTTCGGTTATCCGTTTGGTCCTTGGGTCCCGGGTCTAAAATACAGACTCAAGGGGGTAAAAATCAGATGAAGAAGAGCTTTGCGATTCTCGCTGCCGCTCTGTTGGTGGCCTTTGCGGCCCCGGCTTTCGCGGCGAATCCTTTCATGGACGTTCCCATGAACCACTGGGCTTACGACGCGGTGAGCCAACTGGCTTCCAAGGGCGTGATCTCCGGTTACCCCGATGGTTCCTTCAAGGGCGGTCAGCCCGCCACCCGCTACGAGATGGCTTCCATCGTGGCCCGGGCTCTTGCGAAGGTTGACCTTGACAAGGCCAGCAAGCAGGACGTGGAGATGCTGAAGAAGCTGGTGGTGGAGTTCAAGGACGAGCTGGACGCCCTGGGCGTTAAGGTCGACAAGCTCGACAGCCGGGTGGCGGTTCTTGAGAAGGACCTGGGCGGCTGGAGCCTCTCCGGTGAGCTTCGTTTTGACGCCAAGTTCGCCAACGAGGACTCCACGAAGTACGGCTTCGACGGCAAGAACGAGTTTAGCCTGAACCGTTACCGCATCTGGATCAAGAAGCGGATCAATGAGACCACCAACTTCACCGCCCGGCTTGGAATGAAGCATGACAGCCAGGGTTACGACAGCACCAAGTGGGACTACTACTACGTGACCACCAAGCTTCCCTACGACATCACCATGACCGTGGGTCTTCAGAACATCGACTGGGAGGATGAGCGGGGCCTCTACGTGGACAACGATGCCTTCGTGGGTGACTGGGATCTCAAGGGCTTCAGGTTCCAGAGGAGCTTCGGGATGGTGGACTTCGACTCCTTCGTGGCTCACCAGGACGACGACACCGCCTCTGTTGATGAGTACTTCATGTACGGCGCCAGGCTGGACTTCAACTTCAACGAGCAGTTCAGACTGGGACTCATGGGGGTTTGGCGCAGTTATGACTTCAACGAAGATCAAAGAGGAAGCGGCCTTGGTGGAATGCTGGATAGGAGTGGTCTCCAGGATATCTATGGTATTGATGCGGAATTTAAGCTAACGCAGTTAGTTTCTCTGAAAGGGGCCTATTATGGGCAGAAACTTTGGAAGCAGCGTAATGCAACGTTAGACAACGACAACCCTGTGGCCTACAAGATCATCTTGGATGCCAAGCAGGATCTACTGAAGTTTACCAGCCTGTGGCTTGAGTATGCCAGGATCGATGATGCGTTTGTAATGACGAAAGACCGCGTAGACAGTGCTTACAGTAACTATGGAGCAGAGGTTTTGTTTAACCGGGGCCCCGATGTTAGGGATGGAGATACCACGGTGTTTTTTGTAAGGGCAGATCAGAGGTGGAATGACAGATGGAGTACATTCCAGAGGTATGTAAGAGCAAGTTTTAATGATCCTAGTACTCCCGACTTGGAGGACACTAAGAATTATAGCTTTGGTGTGATTTACGAGCTCAATCCTGCTGTAAGGTTTGAGGCTGTCTATGACAATATAGATTATGGGATTGGAGGCGGAAGTGGCAAGCGCGAGGGGGATGACCACTTGTTGCGTCTGCGTACTCATGTGGTTTTCTAGTCTGCCTTGAGAACTTTGTTTTAGGGTGAACGGGACGTATATCTCACCGCTTGTCTTTCCGTGTAATCTCAAGGTGGCAGAGATTCTATCAGCGAGATTGTTTTTGGAGTATGGATAAATTAATTTTATGAGCCGGTGCAGTTTATGCCTTACTGGGGGAGGAGGGATGAAATAGTAAGACTTGGGTCGAGAGTTCTGTTGAAGCGTCACAAGGGATGTGATGTTGTAAAAGGGGTATAAGTTGAGGAACGACAGGGTAAGAATGGTAAGAAGAGCGGGAGGAAGCGCTGCGTCTCCTCCCGCTCAGTATTTGGGTAACGTTGTTTTCGCCCAGGGGATGCACCTGCATGCCAATGTGTTGGTTACCCCTGACCTTTGAAGAAGCGCTTGTCTTCCTCGTAGAAGGCGAAGAGCCTCTCTTCCACAGCCTGAGCCGACAGGCCTTCCTCTACCGCCACGTGGTGCCACATCCTATCGGTGACGCCGTGGACGTAGCGGATAAAATCCTCGTCGTCCCGGGCCCTTGCCAGGGCGGTGACTTCCTCTTTTGGCCGTGCCGGATCCTTATGCATTGCCCTTCTTCTGGGAGATGTATCTGTCCATGGCCTCCGCGGCTTCCTTGCCGGCCCCCATGGCCAGGATGACAGTGGCGGCTCCGGTTACTATGTCGCCCCCCGCATATACGCCCGGAACCGAGGTGGCGCCGGTCTTGGGATCCGCTTCGATGTAGCCCCACTTGTTAAGCTTCAGCTCCGGGAAGGACGAGAGCAAGACCTTGTTTGCTCCCTGCCCTATGGCCTCTATGGCGGTGTCTGCTTCTATGACGAACTCGCTGCCCGGTACCGGCACTGGGCGCCTGCGGCCCGAGGCGTCCGGCTCTCCGAGCTCCATCCGGATGCACTTGACCCCCACGAGCCGCCCCTCGGAATCCCCCAGGTACTCCACCGGGTTGGTGAGCCAGTTGAAGATTATCCCCTCTTCCACCGCATGGTGGTACTCCTCGATCCTGGCGGGAAGCTCCTTAAGGGACCTGCGGTACACCACCTGGACCTCTTGGGCGCCAAGGCGCCTTGCGGACCTGGCGGCGTCCATGGCCACGTTGCCTCCCCCTACCACCACCACCTTCTTCGACATCTTTGTTGGGGTGTCGAAGTCGGGAAATTCGTAGGCGTGCATCAGGTTTATTCTGGTAAGGTACTCGCTTGCGGAGTAGACGCCGTTTAGGGTGGTGCCTGGTATCCCCTGGAAATGAGGGGCGCCGGCTCCGACGGCGATGTAGACCCCGTCGAACTGCTGGAGCAGTTCTTTCATCTCAACGCTCTTGCCCACCACCGCGTTGGTAACTATCTGGACCCCCAAGTCCTTAAGGGCCCCTATCTCCATCTCAACTATGCGCTTGGGTAGCCTGAACTCTGGTATGCCGTATACCAGAACCCCTCCGGCGGCGTGCAGGGCCTCGAAGATGACCACATCGTACCCCCTCTTGGCCATGTCTCCTGCCACGGTAAGCCCCGATGGGCCTGAGCCTATGACCGCAACTCGTCCCTTTGACGGGCCTGAGTGGGTCCTTGAGGATGATGGCTGGTTTTGGTACTTCCAGTCCGCCACGAGCCGCTCCAGCTTGCCTATGGCCACCGGCTCGAACCCTGGAACCTTGCCTAGGGTGCACACACCCTCGCACTGGTTCTCCTGGGGGCATACCCTTCCGCATACCGCGGGCAGGTTGGTGTAGCTGCATAGTATTTCCGCCGCCCTTGGCATGTCCCTTTCAGCCACCGCTTTTATGAAGCCAGGGATGTCTATGGCCACAGGGCAGCCCTTTATGCAAGGGGCGTTTCTGCACTGGAGGCAGCGGTTGGCCTCCTCCACGCCCTCCTCCAGGGTGTACCCGAGGCACACCTCCTGGAAGTTGGAGCAGCGCTCCAACGGATCCTGTTCCTTTATGGGGGTCTTGGTCTTGGGCTTCATCAGAGCCATGACAGGTCACCTACCTCCTGCTCGTACCTCTCCATGGATATCTTCTCCTCGTCCTTGTACTGCTTGAGCCTGTTCAGGAACTCGTCCCAGTTCACCTTGGTGCCGTCGAACTCCGGGCCGTCCACGCAGGCGAACCGGATCTTATCGTCCACGGTGACCCTGCAGCATCCGCACATGCCAGTGCCGTCCACCATAAGGGGGTTAAGAGATACCCATATGGGGATGTTGAGATCTTTGGCGGTGATGGAACAGAACTTCATCATTATGGAGGGGCCGATGGCCCAGCATTGGTCGATCTTTTCCTCCCCCGCCACCAGCTTCATGGCGTCGGTCACCAGCCCCTTCATGCCCTCGGAGCCGTCGTCGGTGGTTACGATCAGCCTGTCGGACCACTGGGCGCACTCGTCCTTCATTATGACCAGGTCTGAGGTCCTGCCGCCCAGTATGGTTACAGTCCTGTTCCCTGTCTTTTTAAGCGCCCGCAGTATGGGGAACAGGGCGGCTATGCCGACTCCGCCACCGACCATCATGACGGTGCCGAAGTTATGAATCTCGCTCGGGGTCCCCAGCGGGCCAGACACGTCCGACAGACGATCGCCCTCGTTCAGGGACGCCATGAAGGCGGTGGACTTGCCCACCACCTGAAATATGAGCCTTATAAGCCCTTTGTCCTCGTCGTAATCTGCGATCGTCAGGGGGATGCGCTCCCCCTTCTCGTGGGGTCTTACCACCACGAACTGGCCCGGCTTTGCGTGCCGAGCCACCATAGGCGCTTCAACCCAAACGTCGTACTCCTTTGGGGCTATGCGCCTTTTGGATACGATGGCGAACATTATCGACCCTCCCTACGGTTTTTGGGGTTGTTAACCCCGGTTAGCTGGCCGCTTACGGGGCTAATTTTAGCAGTATTTCCGGGGGTGCGCATTGTTATCTAAAGGTTCAAGCATTAGTTATTTTTTTCTCAATAACTTTGAGGTTGACTGGGGTTGGGAAGGTGTTAAAATATACCCCGTTGGGGTATGTGGAACTGGCCCTTGCTAGGTGGTAAGATAGCGGCGAGGTTCGCTGGATCGATAGGAGAGGAGGAGTTCGCTTATGGGTGTTAAGGTTTTCTCCACCAAGACTTGTCCGTGGTGTGTCAAGGCTAAGGATTACCTCAAGTCCATCAACGTGGCCTTTGAGGATGTGGACGTAAGCGCCAACCGGGAGGCTGCGATGGAGATGGTTAAGGCCACCAAGCAGATGGGCGTTCCGGTGATACAGGTTGGAGACAAGTACATCGTGGGGTTTGACCAGGGGGCCATTGACAAGGCCCTCCGGGAGGCAGGGCTTCTGTAGTCACAAGGACCCGTCCGGAGCAGGGCGGGTCTTTTCTTTAAGTTTAAGACCGTCCTGGATGGAGGGTCTTACCGGGCTCGTGCTGTATGTTGCAGCCCTTATTTGGTATGATTTAAGCGGTGGCAACACAGCTTATATCTCGGGAGGCGAGAGCCATGCTTACCACCATGACGATCAAGGGCATACATTTTCATGCGTTTCATGGTGCCTTGGAGGTTGAAAGAGAGCTGGGGCAGGTGTTGGAAATAGACCTTAGCTTGTCCTACGATGTGGAGCCTAAGGATCTTAACAGTGAGAAGATGCCCCCGGTGGCCGATGCATCGGTTTATGAGATAGTTCAGAAGGTGGTTATGACCACCAAATTCAAGGCAATGGAAGGTTTGGCCTTGGAGATAGCCCGAAGGCTCATGAAGACCTACGGTATGGTGGAGCTGGTGACGGTCATAATAAGGCGTCGGCAGCTGTTCATCCCCGGCGATGTTCAGTCCGCTGAGGTTGAGATAACCGTAGATCGAGAGGACCTTGGAGAATAGGGCCATGGATTCGTCCCTTAAGTTTGCCTTGGGGGCCGCTTGGGGAAAGGACCTCCCTTCCGGGGAGGTTCTTTCATCCCTGAGGGCCCGAGTGGTTTCTGCGTTTCATGACCTGGTGGCCCGCAAAGACCCCTCCTGGCTTGGCTGGATGGATCTTCCGGATCAGGATACCGGCGAGGTAATGGAGGCCGCCAGTTGGCTCAAGGGGTTTGACGCCTTTATCCAGGTGGGCATAGGGGGTTCCGCCCTGGGGAACCTGATGCTGCATCAGGCTCTCATCGGTGATATTGCGATGAAATCAGTGAAGCCCTCCTTCTACCTTGCGGATAATCCGGACCCCATGAAACTTGATGAGATTTGGAGGGACATAGAGGGCCGCCGCTTTGCCCTGGTGGGGGTGAGCAAATCCGGCTCAACCGCTGAGACCACCTCCCAGTTCATGTGGTTCCTTGATAAGCTCAAGGGTTCCTCCGACTCGGTGCTCTTGATAACTGATCCGCAGGGTGGGATCTTCAGGAAGTTCGTTAACGAGACCCTTTGCAGGAGCCTTCCGCTTAGGTCCGATGTGGGAGGGCGTTACTCGGTGCTAAGCCCCGTGGGGCTTCTGTCCGCCGCGGCCCTTGGGATTCCGGTGGATGAGCTTCTTAAGGGAGCCAAGGCCATGAGGGACAGCCTAACCTCGTGCGTGGATTTCGACCGCAACCCCGCCATGAGGCTTGCGGCATGCCATCTGTACCACGAGGTTTCCCAGCGCCCCATGGCGGTGATGATGCCCTATTCCAGCAGGCTTGAGAGGTTTGCCGAGTGGTTCGCCCAGCTGTGGGGCGAGAGCTTGGGGAAGGCTGGGCGTGGCACCACCCCCATAAGGGCCCTTGGGGCCATAGATCAGCACTCCCAGGTTCAGCTATACATGGAAGGCCCCGATGACAAGTTCTTCACCATCATCGACGTGGCCTTCCAGGAGGACGTCATGATCCCCGGCGCCTCCTCAGAGGCTCTTAAGTCCCTGGATTACCTGGCGGGCAAGGGGCTTGGAGAGATGCTTAGGAGCGAGGCCATGGCCACCGCTTCCGCCCTTGCCGGCGCGGGGCGTCCGGTGGCTTGGATTCATATGGATCGTTTGGATCCGCGGTCCCTTGGGGAGCTCATCTTCTTCTACCAGTTCACCACCGCCCTTACCGGCTTGGCCATGGGCATAGATCCCTTTGACCAGCCAGGGGTGGAACAGGGTAAGCGTTACACCTACGGACTCATGGGGCGTCCTGGTTTTGAGGAAGACGCCCATAGGGCCAGAAGAGCCTTCGACGTCATAAACTCCGAGGTGCTGTGATGAACACGATGGCGTTCCATGACAGGCCAAAGGGAGACGGGGAATTGATAAGCAAGGCCCTTGAGGCCGTGGTTGGCCAGGTCCGCCCTTCGACCTCCGGCGGGAAGGTGGCTACTTATATACCTGAGCTTGGCAAGCAAGACCCCGGGCTTTTGGGGATAGCCATGGCGTCGGTTCAGGGGGAGGTGTGGGTGGCCGGTGACTGGGACAGCCCCTTTTCCATGCAGTCCATATCTAAGGTGGTGTCCCTTGGGCTTGCCATAGCCGAGATGGGGGAGGAAAGGGTGTTCGCCAGGGTGGGGGTTGACCCAACCGCTGACCCGTTCAACTCCATCATGAGGCTTGAGATGGTGGCTCCTCACAGGCCCCAAAACCCCCTCATAAACGCCGGCGCCATCGTCACCCTTTCGCTGCTCCCGTATCCGGATTCCATCTCCCGCTTTGCCGCGGTTAGGGATCTCGCAAGGCGGCTTACAGGGGTTAAGGACCTGGACCTTGACGAAGCGGTGTACGTATCCGAAAGGGATACCAGCGACAGGAACAGGGCGTTGGCCTATTTCCTTCGGAGCGTCGGCGCCCTTGAGGGGGACATAGAGGACATATTGGACAGCTACTTCCGGCAGTGCAGCCTTAGGGTTACCGCAAAGGACCTGGCGGTCATGGGGGTTACCCTTGCGTCCGGCGGTGTCAATCCCTTCTCCGGGGAGCGGGTGCTGCCGCCAAAGGTTTGCAGGATCATAAGGGCCCTTATGGCCACCTGCGGACTTTACGATGGTTCCGGAGAGTTCGCGGTTCGAGTTGGGGTGCCTGCGAAGAGCGGCGTTGGAGGGGGCATCGTGGCCTCGGTGCCTATGCGCTACGGCATAGGCACCTTTGGCCCCGCCCTTGACCCCAAGGGGAACTCCCTTGGCGGGATAATGATGCTGGAGAGGATATCCAAGGAGCTTTCCCTTCGGGTCCTTTAGCTTTTACTTAGGGTATCCGCAAATCCTTTCCTGGCACTGAGGAGACATGAGACCATGATGATGTCCAAGAAACCCCTGCTTCAGGTGGAGGACCTTCACGTTTGCCGTGAGGGCAATCAGATATTGAGCGGAGTGGATATAAGCGTATATCCCGGCGAGGTGGTGGGCGTGCTGGGCAGAAACGGGGCGGGCAAGTCCACCCTTGCGTACTCCATAATGGGGCTGCCCCAGTATTCCCCATCAAAGGGTACCATAACCTTCGATGGGCAGGACATAACCAGCTGGTCCATAACGGACCGCGCCAGGGCGGGCATAACCCTGGCTTGGCAGCACCCCGCCCGTTATGAGGGGATCACGGTGAAGGAGTACCTTGGGCTTTCCAAGCCCGGGGCGGGGATCGAAGAGCTGGCAGAGGCCTTGAAGCTGGTTCAGCTGGAGGAGTCCTATCTTGGCCGAAAGGTGGACAAGGCCCTTTCCGGCGGCGAGAGGAAGAGGATAGAGCTGGCCTCGGTCTATCTTATGAAGCCTAAATTGGCCATGTTGGACGAGCCCGATTCCGGGGTCGATCTTCTGGCGTTGGTGGACATAATGGAGCTCTTCCGCCGCATGGTGCGGGAGGGCAGCTCGGTCCTCATAATAACCCATCGAGAGGACGTGGCGGCCCAGTGCAGCAGGTCCTATCTGGTGTGCAAGGGCCACGTTATCCTGGAGGGAAGCGCCGAGGCGGTGAAGCGGTACTTCATGTCCCAATGCGAACCCTGTGCGGATACGTCGCCGGATTTGGCGGGGGAGGTGAGCTCCGGTGTTTGATGTGGCCTCTGAGTACAAGGCGCTGGTGGAGATAGCGGAGCGGAGCTCCGGCGGCCACTTTGGCAACCCTGATACCGTATCGGTGGTGGTACATGGCAACCGAATCCTATCTTCCCACGTGTTGCCTGGGGTCTCCCTGGAGGCCCAGGAGACGGAGGACGGCATAAGGGCTTTTATAACCCTTGAAGAGGGGGTAAGGCTGACAAAGCCCGTTCACATATGTTTTGGACACCTGGGGACGAAGGGCCGTCAAACCATAGACACGGTCATAAGGATGAAGCGCAACTCCTCTGCCATCTTCCTGGCCCACTGCGTGTTTCCCAACGCCGAGGAGTTTCTCCACCAGATGGAAGGGGAGATATACCTGGAGGAGGGGGCTTCCCTGACGTACAACGAGGTGCATGTTCACGGCCAGGAGGGCAAGATCGTGGTGCGTCCCAAGACCAACGTGGTACTGGAGGACAAGGCCCTCTACCGCGGGGATTTCACCCTGGTGGAAGGCCGGGTGGGGGATCTATCCATAGACATATACGTGGATGCCAGGGGTGTTGGAAGTTCCGTGGAGATAACGTCCAAGGTCTACGGCAAGTATGACGACCGTTGCCTCGTCCAGGACGTGGTAAAGCTGTCGGGCCGCAACAGCTCAGCCCTGGTGAAGGCCCGGGTGGTCCTCAAGGACAGGAGCGTTGGGACCTTCTACGGCACCATAGAGGGGGCTGCCCCGGGGGCTCGGGGGCATGTGGATTGCACCGAGATCGTCCAGGGGGAGGCGGTGGCGGAGGCATCCCCGGTTGTCAGGGCCTCCCACTCCGAAGCGGAGATAACCCACGAGGCCGCCATAGGCCGAATAGCGGACGACAAGATAGCAGGTCTCATGGCCAAGGGGCTTTCGGAGGATCAGGCGGTGGACTTCATAGTGGCGGGGCTTCTTCGGTAGCCCGGGTTGCGAGCTGCCGTTTGGTTTCAAGAGCCTTAACGTAGAAGGAGGTCCCTGCCGAGGTGGCCTCCTTCTACATTCATTTGTGTATGTAGCCTCCTGGCATGTGGTCAACAGTGGCAGGGGTTATCTACACGATTAACCACCACAACCCCCCGGTTCTCTGTGCCGTCCGAGTAGACTGAGAAACTGCCTTGATATATCCGTATGGCCATGTGGGGCCCTTCGGCGTAGGTCGCTTGGTCAAACCACTCCTGGTCGAACAGGTTGTCCTTCTCCCCGTCGTAGACCGGCATGTACATCACGTTATCCGTCTCCAAGTCCGAGAAGAAGTGGGTTCCGTATGAAAGCTCCGGCATATGTCCCGATCGGGGTATGCCGAGCTCCACTATGCAGGCGCATTGGGTGAGCTCGTTGTATTGAACCGGCACTCCAAGCTCCGGGTTGCTGGATCCCACCCTCCCAGGTGCAACCAGTATGTATCGGTTTTCACCCATGGACTGGTTTACGTAACCTATTCCACGGGCCACGGTGTGGAAGTCAGGCCCTGAGCCGTATATCCGGTAATCCACGTAGACCAGATACTTAACATCCTCAAGTATACCGTCGGTGACCATGCGGTCCGCCATGAGTATCACCTTTCGTCCCGTTATGTCCGGGATCTTGGCGGATCCTACTGCGCTTCCGCCTATCCATAGGGGCCTGGACTGCAGGAGCTCCAGCTGGTCTTCCCCCGGCTCGTAGGCGTATTCTATGTCCGCCGGCACTCCCATGCTCTGTTCCAACAGGGGCAGCATGTCCCTCATTCGGTCGAAGAAGACCCGGCACTTCCTTGGAAAGTCCTCGAAGGTAAAACAGACCTTGGAGTAGGCGTTAGGGATCTCCGTTGAGTAGTCCACCGAGGAGAAGTATCCGGTGTCTCCGTCCACGGTGTATAGCTGGGCGAAGGTGCCGAGGTTGGGATGCCATTTTAGGAGTTCCCGCCACATCTGTTTCACGTCCAGCGTTACCAGCTCGCCGGTGTCCCCGTCGATCGCCTGGAAGCGCTCCTGGGCATGCTTCATTATCTTGTATGGGTTGGACCCCTCTGGCCGCAGCGCCGGGTTGGTAAGGGAGAAGGTCCTGGCATAGCCCCTTTTGGTGCTCATGGTGCCAAGGCCGAAGACGAAGCGCAGTATGCCGTCCTCCATCCTTATCCTTGTGGTCCAGCGGCGTACGTTCCTTGAATAGCCAACGCCTCCGGTGGTGGGGTAGTAATAGCGCCCCCTCCAGCGGCCGGACATGCGCATGACTATTATGCCCATCATGTCGTCTCCGAGGTTGTGCTTCTTCCTGTAGCTTATGGCGGTGGGGAAGAACGTACGGGCGTATATGCGGAGGATCTCCTCTTGAACAGCTCTTATGCGTTCTTCCATGGTGCCCCTGTTCATGAGAAAAGTGGACCTGTACTTGCCGGCAAAGGAGTGTTTTATGGAATCTTCCAGCACGCTGCTGCTTCTTACCACCACGGGATCCTCCACCGTGGTAAGGAAAGCCCCTATGGATGATGTGACCTGCGGTGGCAGTTGGGCGGATAGAAACGCCCTTTCCACCCTGGTGCCGTCGTCCCCTATCAGCTCTTTTATGCGGTCCTGCCCACCCAGTTGGTCAACCACTTCCTGGAATATTCCCGTGCCTATGAACAGTGAAGGGGGTATCCTTACGGACGCTAAAAGGTCGTTGCCGCTTGACCATAGGCGGCGGGCGGCGTAAAGGAGGGACCTCCCCTTGCCGCCGATGGAACCTTCCCCCACTATCATGGGGTGGAAGTCCTGGTCCTCTCTGGGATCCCACGCGAAGTACCTCTCAAGGGCGTCCTGATCCTGCAAGCTGGCCCCTCCTCTCTATTAGGTCCTCTGGGGCTCGCCCCATCCGAAGGGGCTTGGTATGGACAACAGGGCGTTTAACATATTGCCACCAAATCCCGGCGTTTGGGACTCCAACTGGGCTATGAGCTCCTTTACCTCGCTCCTCTTGGTGCCCCTTTCCCCAAATGGGCAGGTGGGAGCCATGGGTGTGATCCCCAATCGTCGCATTTCCGCCGCAATGCTTTTTTCTCGTACTAATACCATGGGCCTTATGACCCTTATCCCGGTCCTGGACATGGTCATCACAGGGTCGAAGGCCTTAAAGCGCCCTGCCATCAGGAGGTTCATGAGGGCGGTCTCCATGGCGTCGTCCAGGTGGTGCCCTAGGGCCACCACGTTGCATCCCATCTTCAGCGCCTGGGATGCGAGTATGCCCCTTCGGAGGTTGGCGCAAAGGCTGCAAGGATTGCTTTCAGCTCTGGCGTCTATTATGCTGAAAGTGGCGTGGTTAACCACGGTTAGCTGGATGCCTGCAAGCTGGGAGAAATCCCTTAATGGGGATATGTCCCACTCCCCATTGGTTGGGTCGATGAAGCAGGAGTAAAGCTCAAACCTCACTGGGCTTCGTCTTTGAAGCTCCTTCAAGCACAGGGAAAGCAACAGGCTGTCCTTCCCTCCCGAGAGGCCTATCAGTATTCTGTCACCCTCTTTTATCATCGAGAAGAGGTGAACCGCTTTCCCCACCAGGTGCCTTATGCCCCTGGAGGGGGTTCGGTCTTCGTTTTCTTGGTTCATATATATCCTCCCCGGCGGTTCAGCTTATGGATGTCCAATCCGAATTATAATGGGGCAGAGGTCCTTTTGCCGCAAGAGGGGGATGTGGGTTTTGGTTGGTGAAGTTTGGAGCGACCGGATAGACGATGCCTTGGATAGGGCGGCTAAATCACTTGACTCCAGCATAGATACCGTGCTGGACATAAAGGACGAGATAAGGACGGGCATAAAGGAGAAGCAGCTGGAGATCGAGGAGATCCGAAGGGAGTTGGAGGATGTGATAGCCGCGTCGGACTCCCTGACCGAGGCCTATAAAAAGGCCCGCCTCAAGCTGGCGAGGGCGGCGGAACAGAAGGACGAGGCCATGCAGGCGGAGGCCTACGATGAGGCATCCCACTTCATGAAGCTAAAGGGTAGTTTCGAGGAGAGGGAGAGGGGCCTTAGGAAGAGGCGGGATGAGGCGGAGAGGGAGAAGGCCCGCCTTGAGAGGATGCTTTTGAGAACCGATGAGACCATGGGGAAGCTTAAACTGGCGCTGGAGGTCCTCAAGAACAACAGCCAGGACCTGTGTTCCGCCAAGGACGAGCGGGACTACAAGGCGGCGGCCATGACCCTAAGGCTTGTGGAACAGGAGAACCTCCGGCTTGCCAGGGAGGTTCACGATGGCCCCGCCCAATATTGTTCTGGAGCGCTCCTCATACTGGACAGGTTGGAGGCCCTTTTGTCCAATGGGGACTTGGACGGGGTCAGGGACGAGATCCGCTGTTTAAGGGATCAGATGGGGGACGCGGTGAGGGATTTCCGTACGTTCCTCTGGAGGCTTAAGCCTTCGGGGCTGGACTTTGGTATAAAAGAGGGTTTGGAGAGGCTGGCCCAGACCGTTTCCGAGAGGTATTCGGTCAACGTTGAGGTGTTGATCCGAGGGGATGGGGATGCCATGACCGGGCCCGCCAGGGCCAACGCCTACAGGATTGTTCAGGAGGCGGTGACCAACGCTGTAAGGCATGGAGGGGCCAGGAACGTTAAGATCCGGGGCTCCTTCGGCGACTCCATGGCCACCTTTAAGGTGTCCGACGACGGTAAGGGTTTTGATCCTCAGAGCGCCAGGGTGGAGGCCTATCACAGGGGGTCCCTGGGGCTTATTAACATGGAGGAGCGGGTGCGCCTTTTAGGGGGCACCATACGCATAGAAAGCGCTCCGGGGCGGGGGGCCTCGGTGATATTCAGCATACCCCTTGGGAGGTTGGGCGATGAAAAGGATTAGGATCGTATTGGCGGATGACCACCGTCTCTTCAGAGATGGTCTAAGGCGCCTTCTGGAGATGGAGAAGGACATGGAGGTTATAGGTGAGGCGGAGGATGGGGACAGCGCGGTGGAGATGGTGTTGGAGCTTAACCCTGATGTACTGCTCTTCGACATCCACATGCCCAGGAGGGACGGGGTCCAGGTGGTAAAGGACCTTAAGAAAAGGGGGGACTACCTGCCGCGCTTTGTGGCGATAACCGCCTTTGACGATGACGACCACATAACCGCCCTTTCTTCGGTGGGCATAGACGCTTACGTGCTTAAAGCATCTGGGATGACGGAGCTCCTTTCAGCCATAAGGTCCGTTTACAGGGGTCACTCCTACGTGGACCCCAAGGTGGCGGGTAAGCTGCTCAGCACTTTTAACCGCCGCAAGGAGGAGAGGGACCTTTTGGGCCGCCTTACCCCCCGTGAGCTGGAGGTGCTCTACTGGATAGCCCAGGGGCTTAACAACTCCGAGATAGCCAAACGCATGGTGTTGTCGGAGAAGACCGTTAAGAACCACGTGAGCCACATCTTGAAGAAACTCGACCTGGTTGACCGGACCCAGGCGGCGGTTTTCGCCTGGAAGAGGGGGCTGGCGCAGCTGTCCAAGGATGACCTTTTGCTGGTAGGGACCGGGGTGGATTGAGCCCGCCAGATTTTTATCCTGCTGTGAGCGGGTAAGACACCCGCTTGATGCGCTTTTGGACTGTGGTTGCTTGGATGGATGAAGGGGCAGGCCATATGTGGCCCTTGGCGCAAGAGAGCAAAAATATCGCAGGCTCCGGCGGCAATCTTCCTTCCGTCGGAGCCTGCGATTTGTGTATTTGCCCCTTCCTAACCTCCGCTTATCATGTGCACCACTTGGACCTTAGCCCCCTCCGGTATGGTGGTGGAGGCGAAGCGATCCCTTTCCACCGGTTTTTCGTTGATCCACACGGACAACATGCGGAAGGTGTAACGTTTTTCGTCCAAGAGATCTTGGACGGTCATCCCCTCCCGCCAGGGGTGTTTGTCTCCGTTTACGGTGATGAAGCGGTCCATCAGTTACCCCACTCGTCCTCCGGGCGGAGGTGCTTCTTGAGGACCTCCACCACCTCGGGGGTGTCTATACCCAGGCGCTTTACGGTCTCGAGGGTGGGGATGCCGTTCCTGTTCCAACCCCTGCGCTTGTAGACCGCGTCGACCAACTGCTCCCACTGCCCCCTTCTGTGGGCCTGGAGCTTCTCTATCTTCTCCTTAACGGAGAGCCCTTCGGGGTTTATCCCAGCTTCTCTCAGCTTGTCGTCGAAGTAGTCGGGCCTTGCCATGTACTCGTCCTCGAAGACCGGTCCAAGACCCCTGGCGGGTATGTTGTGCCACTCCCTGGTCCCCTTGCCCATCCTGAGGTTGAACACTCTCTCGAAGTTGTAAACCCTTTCGGACTGGGTGATGATGTCCTCCTTGGTTATGTTCTTGCCGGTGACGGCGTTGAAGATGTCCACGTAGTTCTGCACGTGCTCCGGCACCTTGGCGGCCTCGATGCCCTTGTACTTGATGTGGTTGTCCGCGGGCTCGATGTCGTTCCAGGGCAGCTTGCAAAGCCCCACCAGGGAGAACCACAGCCGGAAGTTGGGGAAGTAGTAAAGGGCCTCCGCCTTGTCTTCGAAGGTGGGGAGCTGCTTGTTAACCATGTCCATGAATATGAGCCAGGCCTCGTCGTGCTGGGGCCCCTTGAGGGTGAGGAAGTAGCCGCCCCACTGGGCGATGGACTCCTGGCAGCGGTATTGGGAGACTTCAAGTCCCTGCCCTTCCATGCCGATGTCCTCCATCACCTTCCGGTCCGCCCCGTACTTCTCGCTCAGGAAGTCCTTAAGGTAGCGGATGCCCCGGCTGGCGGCGACGGCGAACTCGTCCTTGCCCTCCGCCATCCGGTGGATGAGCTCCATCATGTGGTCTTTGTTGCCGAAGTTGAGCTTAAGCCCACCGGTGTGCTCCTCGTTTATGAGTCCAAGCTCGTAGCACTCCGCCAGGAAGGCGATTATCGTGCCCAGGGATATGGTGTCGAAGCCGTAGTGGTCCGCGTAGAAGTTGGCCTCTATGGTCCACTTGGGATCGAAGATGCCTATGACGGAGCCCAGGGACGCGGCGGTTTCGTACTCCGGGCCGTCCACGGTGACCTTGCGGCCCTTCCAGGGACCGGTCTTGAGCTCAAAGTGGTCCGCTGCCTTGGCGCAGGATAGGGAGCAGCCGTACCAGCAGCCGTCCGGAAGCCCCTGGGTGAATAGGCTTGTGTAGACGTCGGAGTGGATGTTGTTTATGTCCGGATGCTGGCCGAACTTGTAGTTGTTAACCGGCAACAGGTGGTAGTCGTTCATCACCTCGTTGAGGTGTGCGGTGCCCACCTTGCGCATCTTGCACTGCACGTCGTCGTAGTCGTGGATCTCCTTGTGGAGCTTTATGCCCACCTTCTGGAGGGTTGCGAGGTCCGCCGGGTCGTTCTCAACTCCCGTGACCTTGCGCTTCTTCACCACTATGGCGTGGACTCCCTTGTGGCGCAGCACGGTGCCGCCGCCTCCGCGTCCTGCCTGCTTGAGCCTTGCAACCTTGCGGCGCAGGTCATAGAAGCTGAAGTTCATGCCGCATATGTAGCTGTGGTGCGCCGCCTGCCCGGTGGATACCACCGAAATGGCCCGCTTGCCGTTTTCTCGGTCCTCGTCCTCGGCGGAGAAGTATTCGTGGAGTTCGTCGGTTATGGTGTAGGAGTTGGACTTGTCATCGAAGGGGGACTCGTAGATCTCCACCTTTCCAAGGTCACCGTCCACGAATATTATCACGTTCCTGTCCGCTATTCCCCTGAGCTCGAAGGAGTCGAACCCGGAGAACTTGATGAGGGGGCCGAAGTAACCGCCGGCGTTGCTGGCGTAGGTCTGTTTGGTGGCGGGGGAGAGGAAGACGGAGTAGCACTTGCCCGCTCCCGGGTACTGGGTTATACCGCAAAGGGGGCCTCCGGAGATTATTATCTCGTTCTCCGGGTCGTCCCACTTGGTGTTCTCGTTTACCGCGTCCCAGAGAAGCCCAAGCCCGAAGCCGCGGCCGCCGGTGAAGCGCTCCACGAACTCATCGGACAGGGACTTGGTCTTGAAGGAGTAGTTGCCGTCCCGGTTGCCCAGGTCAACGAAGCAGACCTCCTTGGTGTATCCCCTGTGGATGGGCTTGGGGGTGTAGGTCCACTGGGCGAGAAGCTTCATCTTCTCCATAATCTTTTACCGCTCCTTTCGTGAGGGCATTGCTTTTTAAATTTTAATTACCCTAGTTGCCGTTGGTCCCCTGGGGGGTTTTTCATAAGGCCCCTTGAGACGGGGTGATGGATTTCAGCCTATTATCTCCAATGCGCCGGTGGGGCAGGCTTTGGCGCAAAGGCCGCAGGCTATGCACTTGAAGGGCTGGCTCTGTTTGGCGGCGTTGAAGAGCATGCTGGCGGTGGGGCAGTAGCCTACGCACATCATGCAGGAGGTGCACTTGTCTTTTTTAAGCTGTACCACGCCGTTCTTATCCCTCTCCAGGGCCTGGGTGGGGCACACCTCTATGCAGGCGCCGCACTGGTTGCAAACGTTTATGTTGGGCATGCTGCCCACGTCGGTGACCCGAATCCTAGATAGACCGGGATCCTCCTCCTTAAAATAGGCCTTGGAGCAGGCGGCCATGCAGGCGCCGCACCGGACGCACTTTTCCGCGTAGGACTTTAGGAGCTTCACCTTCCATCCCTCCCTGTGGGGTGTTGAGGGCCCAGATGGGCCTACTCTTGTGTACATGATACCACATGCAAGTTTCCTCAAGGAGGCCTTGGAGTAAAAATAAACCGCAAATTTCCACTTTTAAGCCCAACTCTCCGTAAGCTTTATTTAATGTTTGTTCCCGCCGATGCGCATCGGCTGTCCTCGTGGTAGAATTTTCAGCAGGTTTCACATCCTCAATCGGGAGGTGTTGTGGAGTGAGGAAGTTTTGGGTTTTAGGTTTGGCCGTGGCGGTTCTTGCCATGGCGGCGGGTTGTGCCCTTGCGGGGGAGATCAAGGTGGGTTATCTCACCGCCCTTACGGGGGACTACGCGGGTTACGGCCAGACGGAGCTCAGGGCGGCCCAGCTGGCGGTGGAGGAGATCAACGCCAAGGGCGGCGTGTTGGGGCAGAAGTTGGTTTTGGTTCCCTACGACTGGCGGACCAGGACCGAGGACGCGGTTAACGCGGTGCGCCGCATGATAGACCAGGACAAGGTGGTGGCCATCATAGGGGCCAACGCCTCGGGGGCTAACATCGCCACCGCCCCCATAGTCAACCGTTCCAAGGTGCCCCAGATAGGCACCGTCTCCACCAACCCCCTTGTCACCGTGGATGAGAAGGGCAAGGTCCGTCCTTATTCCTTCCGCATCTGCTTCACCGACCCCTATCAGGGCAAGGTGCTTGCCAACCTGGCGGCGGTCAAGTTGGGCAAGAAGAAGGCCGCCATGCTTTACGACGTGGCCTCCGACTATTCTCAGGGGCTCAGGGAGTTCTGCATCAAGGAGTTCGAGAAGTTGGGCGGCAAGATCGTGGCCGATGAGGCTTACAAGGGCGGCCAGGACACCGACTTCAGGGCTCAGCTTACCAACATCCGCAACTCCGGCGCGGAGGTTCTCTTCCTTCCCGGCATGGGCAAGGAGATGGCCCTCATAATCAAGCAGGCCAGGGAGCTTGGCATGAAGGACCTCATAATAATGGGCGGCGACGGCTACGCGGACTTCATGTATGAGATAGCGGGGCCCGCCCTGGTGGGGACCTACTGGGTCAACCACACCTCCCTGGAGGATCCTGGCATGCAGCCCTTCTTCAAGGCTTATAAGGCCAAGTACAAGGACGAGTGCAAGGAGTTCGTGAACGGCGTCTTGGCCTACGACTCCGTCTACTGGCTTGCGGACGCCATAAAGAGGGCCGGCAAGGCGGACGGCACCGCCATCGCCAAGGCCCTTGAGGAGACCAAGAACCTTAAGCTTCACCACGGCGTGCTCTCCGTGGATCCCAAGGATCACAACCCCCTCAACAAGACCGCGGTCATCCTGAAGGTGGAGAAGGACGGCAAGGCCCACTTCTTCACCAGGATACAGCCCAAGTAGGGTTTTTGAACGTCCGAAGGCGCCCTGGTGGTTAGGTTTGACGGGGCGCCTTCGGGATGTTAAAATCCTTCCCGTTCGGGGCGTAGCGCAGTCTGGTTAGCGCGCTTGGTTCGGGACCAAGAGGTCGGAAGTTCGAATCTTCTCGCCCCGACCATGTCATGTACGGAGGCCCTAAGGGGTCTCCGTTTTTTTATGGCTCCCTTAGGTTGGTAGGCGGGCGGTTTTGTCTTCGAGGGTGTGCTTGCCCTTTACCTTTAGTTATCCTCCATCGGCTTCCCTGGTAATTGGCCGTCCTCTTGCCCTTTCCCTTAGGTCCATCATAAGGTCATCCGTAGGCTTATCGGTCAGGCGGGCAACGGGAAGCCAGACAATTGACTATAAGTGACTTTTGTTGTAAGATTTGCTGTGAACGGGGGTGTTATGGGATGGAGAAGGATCGGATCGTGGCGCAGAACCGGAAGGCCCGGTTCGACTACTTCATCTTGGACACCCTGGAGGTGGGCATAGTTCTCACCGGTACTGAGATAAAGTCGCTCCGGGAGGGCCGGGTGAACCTGAAGGATGGTTATGCGGCAGTTAAGGACGGGGAGCTTTGGCTTATAGGGGTTCACATATCTCCCTACGAGAAGGGAAGCTACTACAATGTGGATCCGGAGCGGCCGAGGAAGCTTTTGGCCTCCAAGGTGGAGATTTTAAGGCTCCACCAGAAGGTGCGGGAGAAGGGGCTTACGCTGATCCCCCTTAGGATATACATCAAGAATAACCGGTGGGCCAAGGTTGAGCTTGGGCTTGCGAAGGGCAAGGCGCTGCACGATAAGAGGGACGCCCTTGCGGAAAAGCAGGCGAAACGGGAGATGGAAAGGGCAGTGAGGTCCAGGTAGCCGTATACCTTTGGTTTGAGTCCAAGGCTTTTAGGTTGGCAGGTCATGTGGACAAGCGGGTTGGGTGTACGGTATCCTTGGATTGAGAAATCAGGGTTTTCCCGTTTAGTTGGCGAAGCGAAATGTAGAGAATAGGGGGCGACAGGTTTCGACGGCAAGCGGAGGGTTTAGGAGAGCGAGCCGAGGTTGGGGCAGCCTCGTAAATAAGGTCCCAAAAAGAAAAACGCCAACGATAACTATGCTCTGGCTGCTTAGTTAGCAGCCACGTCCTCCGGCGCTTCGCCGCCGTGCGCTGGAAGGGCGTCAATCAGGCGGCTGGAAGACCGGCGTAGCCGCCCGGCCGGTTTTCGAGACTCTAGGGAGGCTCGAGGAGGGGTATCCCGTCCGTGGGAGACCGGTCCTTTAAACCTAAAACGCGGACTACGCTCGTAGCGCTCCTAGGCTGGCCATTGTCGGACGGGGGTTCGATTCCCCCCGCCTCCACCAATAGCAGATCTTAGGGCTTTTCACAAAGTCTTCCAAAGTCGCAAAAACATAGTCCAGAACTGGCTTTATCCGCCTTTAGCCCCTGCATATCCTCTCAGGAAAATGCCCCCTAGCGCGAGTTACCACCGTACATGAAACCGTACATATCCGGACAGATGGTGTTATCATGTACGGTGAGGTGGTGGGGGTGCTGTAAGATCCGAAGATTAGGCCATCATGCCTCGTTGTTTGACGGCCTTACGGTTTTTGCCCTCCCTATATTGTCGCCATAAGGAAATAGCGTCCTCTGGATTGTAGATCCCCTTGGCGGTGTAAAATGTGGCGTATATTACACATGGGAGGGTGAGGCCATGTTCTCGTGGTTTCTCTACGGGATCGCCGGATTGGCCCTGTGCGCGTCCTATGCCAAGGATCGGGAGAGGACGAAAGCCGCTTTGCTCAAGGCCTTGAGGTCCTTTGAGGGTATACTGCCGCAGCTGCTGGGGGTCCTGCTCCTCATAGGCATCTGCATGTCCATGTTGGATCCATCGGCCATAGGAGCTTTGCTTGGCAAGAGCAGCGGTGTAGAGGGAGTGGCCTTGGCCCTGGCGGTGGGATCCGTAACCCTGATGCCCGGTTTCGTGGCCTTCCCCTTGGCGGCGGCGCTTCTCAAGGCGGGGGCGGGCTACGCCCAGATTGGGGCCTTCGTATCGTCCCTCATGATGGTGGGAGTCGTGACGTTCCCCATGGAGGCAAGGGTAATCGGCCTAAGGGCGGCCTTGTGGCGCAATGGCCTTGCCCTGGCTTTCTCCGCCATCGTGGCTTGGGTCTTGGGATGGGTTATGGGATGAATGGGATGAGAAAGGCCCTTACAAGATACCGCTTCTTCCTCGTGGTGGCTTTCGCGGTGGCGGCCATATGGATTTACAAGCCCTCCATTGGGGCAAGTGCCTTGAGGTTGAGCGCCCAGAACCTCTTGGAGATGCTGTCGGTTATACCTCCTATCTTTGTCCTGCTGGGGCTTCTTGACGTGTGGGTTGACAGATCCACCATGATCCGATTTACCGGCCACGGTTCTGGTTTGCGGGGCGTCCTGGTGTCGTTCCTTTTGGGATCCGCCGCGGCGGGCCCCTTGTACGCCGCGTTCCCCGTGGCGGAGGTGATGATGGCCAAGGGGGCCAGCCTCTTTAACGTCTTGGTGTTTTTAGGCGCCTGGTCTACCACAAAGGTTCCACTGCTGATGTTCGAAATGGCAAACCTAGGGTACAAGTTCGCGTTGGTAAGACTTGCCATGAGCGTTGCGGGCATAGTCCTCATGGCTCGCCTTATAAGTTTCATGTTAGCCCTGGGTGGGAAAGCACCGGATGCCTTGGATGACAACTGAGGAAAGACAGCCCCTTGACTTGGAGCCGAGAATGTGAAATTATCGCCACATATGGCGGCGAGATTCAAGCCTTTGAGGGGGTATCAATAGTTGTCTTGCGATTGCAGAGCCGAAGGGCACCATAATTCTAATCATCATCATGACGGTCATGGCCATCACCACCACCATCATCACGTTTCTGCTGGCGCCTCGGAGGGTAGGCTTGCGCTGGCCCTTGTTTTAAACCTTCTTATCACCCTGGCGGAAGTGGTTGGCGGCCTTGTATCCAACAGCCTGGCCCTTTTGTCCGACGCGGTGCACAATCTCTCCGACGCGTCTTCATTGGGTGTAAGCTGGCTGGCCATGAGGATAGCCAAGATGGAGAGGACCCCTTCCCATTCCTTCGGCTTTAAGCGGGCGGAGGTGCTGGCCTCCCTTCTAAACACCGTGGCGTTGATGGGCATCGGGGTGTTCCTCCTGGTGGAGGCGATTCGAAAGTTCTTGCACCCCGACGTCATATCCGGAGGGGTTATGCTCTCCGTGGCGGTGGTGGGCCTTGTGGGCAATCTGCTCACCGCCTGGCTTCTGCACCGGGACTCCAAGGAGAGCTTGAACGTGAGGTCCGCCTATCTTCACGTTGTGATGGACGCACTGTCGTCGGTAGGGGTCATAATAGCTGCCATTTTGGTAATGAAGTTTGGATGGTACTGGCTTGACCCTCTTCTTACCCTTGGGGTGTCCTTGTACGTTCTAAGAGAGTCCGTTCCGCTGCTTAAGGAGTCGGTTCACATCCTCATGCAGGGAACCCCGGAAGGGGTGGACGTTGAGGAGCTTGTCCGCCAGGTGGAGGATCTGCCGGAGGTGTTGGATATGCACCACATACACATGTGGACCACCGATGGCAGGGAGATCTTCCTTGAAGCCCATGTCACCTTAAGGGACTCCGCCAATGGACAGACCGATGAAATTCTCTCCAGCATAACCTCCATGATAAAAGGGCAGTTCCCCATAGCTCACGTCACCCTACAGATGGAGTTCTCCTGTTGTGTTGGGGGACCCTTTGAGTGCAGAGGCATGGACGTTAAAGCGGTTTGATCGCCCTTGCGGCATGGGACCGTCTTCGCCTGGTGCATGGATTTGGGCCGTCGCCTGGGGCTTTAACAATCGTGGAGCAAAAAAGAGGAGGCCCCTGTTTTTAGGGGGCCTCCTCTTTTTGATGAGCTCAGTTGAATTCCCTTAAGGCGCCTCTAAGGTATATTCCCCGTTTCACTGCTCTTGCCTGGTAGCGCAGCTCTACTGCTGTTTGACGCCCGACAGCTGGGATACGATGCCCGCAAGCCACGACAGCTGCTGGTTCATCTTGGAGATGGTCTTCTCCATGGCCACAAACTGGTTGTAGTAGGACTGCTGCATTATCTTAAGCCGGTTTTCAAAGTCCGATATCCGCTTGTCTATGGCCTTCTGTTGATCCTTTATGGAGCTTACCCTGGCGGCTATCCGGCCTTTTACCACCACCTCGGTGCCCACCGGCACCTGGGTGGTGTCCACCATGTTGCCCAGAAATTGGTCCAGCTTGTTCATCATGGAGGACATGAGGTTGGCCACCCCGTTGTTGTCGTCCCTCATCCGGGTCATGAAGGTCTCCACGTTGAACTCCAGCTTACCGCTCTTGCCGTAATTTGCTTTCTCTGTTGATATTCCGGCGTAGGTTATAGAGCTTCTGGTGCCGTCCTGAGAGAAGCCCATGGTGTTTAAAGTGCCGGTGGTGCTTATGGACAGCTTGCCAGGATCGTAGGTGTACTGAACCGAGTAGTTCCCCGTGGGACGTCTGCCGCCGGAGAGCCACACCACGCGGCTTTCAAAGGCCCCGTTGGAGTTCTCCACTGTCTGCACCATGTAGTCCACGCCCTCGGTGTATACCGTAGACCCCTGCTTCACCACCAGGGAGCCGGACACCGGAGGTGAGAAGCTCGGGGTGTAGGGCAAGAGATCCCAGCTGGATGCGGTGTTCCTGCTTATGGTGTCCGATCTGGTGGTCCGTCCGTCGGTGCTGTTCGACGTGGACCTTATTACCAGCTTGCCGTTTTCCACCGAAACGGATACGGGCATGCTCGTACCCTTGGGGTTTCCGCTGGTTCCAGCGGTCTCATCGGCGAGCCCCGTTAGCTTTGCCTTTATGTTCTCCAGTGAGTCGCTCTCCGACACCGTTATCCTTGCCCGCATGCCGCCTATGTCGATCACCATGTCGCCCTTGATGTTCAAAGGCGTGGTGGTGGAAATGTAACCCCTGGAGGAGTATGTGTTTGGAAGGTTGGTCAGCGGGAAGGATATGAGCTGCCTCATCTGGTCCTTTATCTGCCAAAGCAGCGGGTCCCCATGAAGGAGACCGAACTTCTTGTAGAAGTCGTCGTCCTTGGTGCTTTCGGAGGTCTTCTCCTTCTTGCTCTCCTCTGACAGCCTTATGTTTATCCAGTCCATCACGTCGTTGTAGGCGGTGACGAAGTTGTTAAGCCCCTCAACCGCGGCCTGGGCGTCCACTGTAACGTCCAACCGCACCGTTCCTGTCCCCACAAGGTTAAGCTTGACGCCCGCTATCAGGTCCTCCACGGTGTTGCTGTTCCGCTCCACCGCCTGACCGTCCACCTCAAAAAGGGCGTTTTGGGCTGCCGTGTATCCCGAGGTTCCCATAAGGCCAAGGCCGGTTCCGGAGAGCTTGTCACCCGATACCACCGTGCCGGCCACGTCCTGTAGGTAGAACACGTTATCGTTGGAGTAGTAGAGATACTTCACCGTATAGTTCGTACCCGAGGCGGGCTGTGAAGGAGATGTCCAGGTTATCTCACCCGTGGAGGAGTTATACGTGAAGTGCGTGCCCTCCACGTAGGTGTTGGCACCTTGGGTTATAACTATGGACGAAGGCCGAGGGGATGGGAGCGCCATGTTGTCCGTGGCCCCAGCTCCTCTTGTTATGGTTTCCGTGTCCTGGGAGTAGGTTACCTTGAAGTCAGACCCCGCAGCGGGCTTGTTTGCGCTAAGCCACGTTATGGTGCCGGTGGAGGCGTTGTAGGTGAAGTCCGTTCCGGACGCGTACGTCACGGATCCGGACTGGATGGTGACGGAGCTTGGATACCAGCCGTTGACCTCACGGGGAAGATAAAAGGTGTTTGAGCTCCCCATTTTGAAGGTCTCGGAGGCTTTAGGCCCCGATTTGCCAAGGCCCGTGGAGGCGCTCTCTATGACTATGCGGTTGTCCACTATCTTGCTGGTTATGGCCAGGTTGCTTCCGGTGCTGTCCACCGCCTTCTGTATCTTCAGGTTTATGTCCCGCAACGAGTCGGAGTTGGCCACGGTGACCTCCGCCCACTGTTTGCCCACGTATATCCTGAAGGTCCCGGACAGGTTAAGGGCGCTGCTTACGCTGTCGAATCTGTCGGAGGTCCTCCTCTCCGCCTTCGCCACCTGGTTGACCTTTATGGTCCACTGGTTTATCGCGGCGGAGGTGTCCGCCGTGGCGGTGAGGATCGCGTTGGCGGCCTTGCCGGAGTCAAGGCTGGTGAGCTCCGCCTGCTTCTTGTTGTAAGTGGAGGATAGTTTGAGGGAGGTGATGCTGTTCCTAAGCTGCTTCATGCCGGCGGAAAGCTCCTCGTAGAGCCCTTTCTTAAGCTCCAGCTTGTCCTTCTCCTCCTGCCATATCTTCTCCGGCTTTCTTGCGTTCTCCATTATCTTATCCAGCATGGTCCCCCAGTCTATCTGGGAGGATACGCCGGTGAACTGAAACAGAGGATCCCCCACGATCGGAGCCTCCTTTCCTGGTTTTGCTTTATTGTATTAAAAGTCGAACGCCGCCACAGACTATGCTTCCTCTGAACGGTTCAGCGTATTTTTCGGATTCACTGCCGTAAGACTTTACCTGTGGTCCCGTGTCATAAAAGCATTTCCCATCCGGTTGATCCGATGATTGTGCATAACAAGCCGGGAGAGGGCGGCGCCCCCTCCCGTGTACAGATCTCCTATTGCACCCCGTCGCTTTTGCCGTCCATCCATGCGGTCTTACCGGGACATCCGGGTTTGACGGACCATGGAACCTCCGTCCATCCCCAGGGGGTTATGATTATTGCCCTTATGTCTATCCCCTGATCCCTGAGGGCGCTTATGTGCCCCCCGAAGGCGCAGGCCTCCGCGGTTATCCAGTTGTCTGTGATTAGCCATATCCTGGAGCACCGCCCCCTGCCGAATATAGCCCCATGGTCTATGGCCATTCGCAGTGAGTCCTCAAACATTATGGGACCCACACCCAGCACCACCGCGTCTTTGTGGCCCAGGATCTCCCCACCGGAGGGCATGAGATCCGCAAATGCCTGAACCCATCCTATTTGGGGAAGCAGCGCCTCCCCGTCGGATTCCCCGTTGCCCCAGAAGAGATCCTCCGCCTCCACCGGGTACCTACGCTCCGATAGGTACGTCAACCACTGTTGGACCTGCTGAAGGAGCTTCTCCAGGTATCCAGGATAGCCACTGTCCATGGCGCTGAGTATTTGACCCACCGTAATGGGCTTATCCGGAAGGTCATCGGGGTGTAGCCTTTTCATATTTCTTCACCTCCCACCCCTTTTAATCCCTATGAGCATAGCACAGCAATCGATTTGAGCATATACTTTTACCACGTTCCTCTCTGGTTATGAAGGGGGTAAGTTGAAAACGTCCATCTCTGAGATGTATCCAGACAACTTCATCAGGTTTCTTGGCACCTCAGGCGCCAGGTTCTGCACCATGCACCAGATACGGTCCAGCGGCGGCATCTTCTTCCGCTATGGGGATTTCAAGGGGGTTGTAGATCCGGGTCCAGGGTGTCTCCATCACATATGCAGGGCAGTTCCGGAGTTGGATCCCACCGAAATGGACGGGGTGCTGATAACCCACCGGCATCTAGATCACTGCGGCGACGCCAACGCCGTGGTGGAAGCCATGGTGGGGGGAGGATACAGCTGCAGGGGCAGCCTTTTCCTCCCCGCCGATGCCCTTGGGGATGAGCCGGTGGTCTTCCGGTACCTTACGAAAAAGGTCCGGCAAAAGGTCATACTGGAGGACCTTTCGGACTATCCATTGGGGAGCCATGCCACGCTGAGACCTTTTAAACTCAAGCACCACGGGGTAATGACGTTTGGCTTTATCCTCAAAGGAGAAGGGCTCCCCACCGTGGGCATCGTGAGCGACACCGCCATGCTGCCGGTTATCTATCAAGTGGCGCAAGCAAGCGATATTCTAATCCTCAACGTGACGTTAGAAAGACGCAGGCAAAACCTTGAACACCTTTCCTTGGAGGACGTTGAGGATATTCTTAGGGCTTCTAAGGTGCCCTTGGTGTTTTTAACCCATATGGGAAGGGGCATAATCAAGAGAGGGCCCCATCTGGTGGAGGAGTACTTTAACGACCTCTTCCCCCATTCAAATCTTATCTGCGCCGATGATGGAATGGTGGTTGATTTGGCTCTCCGCCGGGTTGTGATGTTGGATGGGCTGTCCCCCAGGGAGGGGAGCCATTCCATGAACCATATCAAGGAGGATCTGATGGGATTTCCTTTGGGATCAGGGGTTGAAATGGGTAAAAACCGTCCATGACTTGCCGGGGAGGGGATTTAAGATGACCATCGACAGGCTTAGGGCTTTGGAGCTTCATAGGAAGGCGAGGGGGAAGATAAAGATATACCCCACCATAAACGTCAGAAACGAGGAGGACCTGGGGCTGGCCTACGTCCCTGGGAGCGTTTATCCATCCTTGGCCATAACCGAAGATCCGGCGTTGAGCTTTGACTATACAGGCAGGGGCAACCGTATCGCGGTGGTTACCGATGGTTCTGCGGTCCTTGGCATAGGCAACGTAGGGCCGGAGGCGGCGCTTCCCGTAATGGAGGGTAAGTGCCTCTTGTTCAAGCTTTTCGGCGACATAAACGCCATACCGGTATGCCTTGACACCTCGGACCCGGAGGAGATCATCCACCACGTAAGACTCATGGCCCCCACCCTTGGAGGCGTGAACATAGAGGACATATCAAGCCCCAATACTTTCACGGTGGTGCGGAAATTGAGATCCGTCCTGGATATACCGGTCTTGTGCGATGACCAGCATGGTACCGCTGTCCTGGTGTTGGCGGCCCTCAAAAACGCCCTTAAGGTTGTGCAGAAGAATTTGCCGGATGTGCGGATAGCGGTAATAGGTGCCGGCGCCGCCGGAGTCGCCACGTCGGAGCTTTTGTTGGCCGCGGGGGCCAGAAACATAGTGTGTCTTAACAGCGCCGGGATTTTGGGGGAGGACAACCCCAAGATGGACCACGTTCAAAGGGACCTGTCCTTGAGGATAAACCCCGAGGGCATTTCGGGAGGAATTGATGAGGCCTTGAGAGGGGCGGACGTGATGATAGGGCTTTCCAAGGGGAACCTGGTGACCGGCGACCACGTTAAATCCATGGCCTCAAGGGCCATAGTTTTCGCCCTGGCGCTCCCGGAGCCTGAGATACCTTACGAAGAGGCGGTGGCCGCGGGGGCCGCGGTGGTGGCCACGGGCACCGCCGAACATCCTAACCCCCTTCTCAACCTCCAGGCCTTCCCCGGGATAATGAGGGGTGCCTTGGACGTCAGGGCCAACACCATAACCGACTCCATGCTGTTGGCCGCCGCCGATGCCCTAGCGTCGGTCACCGAGGAACACGAGCTCTCCCCCCAGAACATCCTGGCGGATCCCTTTTGCGATGAGTCTGCCCCCCGGGTTGCGGAGGCGGTGGCGCAAAAGGCCGTGGAGGAGGGTATGGCATCTCTCCCGGTTCCCCCGGGGCAGGTGTACAACGACACCTGGCAGAGGCTCCACGGCAGCTCTCTGGTCAGGATATAAACCCCGGGGCGGGGATTTGCGAGGCCTTTAAACAACCCTTGCGTTCCCCGCCCCTTCCTTAAACCTGCCAACCAGAGCCGATTGGGTAAATCCGACTTCACAAAGGGCTCTCAGCAACTCGTCCTCCATGCTTGGATCCACTGCCAAAAGAAGGCCTCCGGACGTTTGTGGGTCAAAGAGAAGATCCTGAACCTCAAGCGGAACCTGTTCTCCCAGCTGGACCCTTGATGAAAAATGCTCCCTGTTAGAGTAAGCCCCGGCGGGAACCATGCCCATGGAAGCCATCTCAAGGGCCCCCTTCATCGGAGGGATCCTTGAGGACATTATCTCCGCGTCCATATCTCCTGCGCTCACCATGTCCAGGCAGTGCCCGATAAAGCCGAACCCGGTGACGTCCGTTGCGGCTCTTATGGAGGCGATAAGATCCTCCGGGAGCTTCCTTGGAAGGTCGTTGAGCATGGCCATCCACTTAACTGCCTCTGCAAGCGCATCTTCCCCCGCCATTCCAGCTTTGAGCGCCGTGGTAAGTATCCCGCTGCCCAAGGGCTTAGTTAGCACCAGCCCGTCCCCGGGTTTTGCTCCGGTGACCCTCCAGAGCCTGTCCTCTCGAACCTCGCCATAAACCGATAGCCCGTACTTGGGTTCGTTGTCCTGAACGCTGTGTCCTCCCGCAAGGCATGCTCCCGCCTCTTGGACCTTATTGGCTCCCCCTATGAGTATGCCCTTGAGTACCTCCAAGGGTTCGCAGGAGGTGGGAAACGCCACCACGTTAAGCGCCACCTTTGGCAGTCCCCCCATGGCGAACACGTCGCTTAATGCGTTTGCCGCTGCTATCTCCCCGAAAAGCACGGGATCATCCACTATGGGAGTTATGAAGTCCAGCGTAAGTATGGCAAGCCTCCCATCGCCTAAGCTCCACAGGGCCGCGTCCTCTCCGTTGTCCCACCCGGACAGAAGCCTTGGATCTTTAATGGAAGGGAGCCCCCTTAGCAGTTGGTCCAGCTCCGCTGGACCTATCTTGGCGGCTCACCCGCTGGTCTTGGCCCGTTCCGTAAGCCTCATGACCTTCACCTCCCTTCCGCGGGTCTTATGTGTTTGACGTCCCCGGCGGAGAAGGCTGATACTTCGCCGCTCTCCAGCCGGATTAACAAGGAACCGTCCTGGTCCAAGCCCTCCGCGGTCCCCTCGATGACGTCCTCTTTCCATGTCCCCCTTATGCGCATGCCTATGGTGCAACATCTGGAAACGTACATTTCCATGAATTTTTTAGGGTCCATGCCCAGGATGTCAAGGTAAAATCCAAGCCTTTTTAAAAAATGGGCCAGAAGGTCGTGGCGGCTTGGAACGCTGCCTCCCTCCTGGGCCACCGAGGTGGCTTCTGTGAGGGGATCCTCCAGCATGGGAGTTGTCTTGAGGTTAACTCCAAAGCCGGACACCACGTGGTGGATCTGATCCACCTCCACGACCCCTTCGCTAAGCATCCCGCAGATCTTCCTTCCCCGTACCAGTATGTCGTTGGGCCACTTGATCTCGCATCTTATGAGGCAAAGGTCTTCAAGCGCATCCCCCATGGCCATGGCACAGGCCAGGTTTACCGCCTGAACCATTCGTGGAAGCAGCTTGGGGCGCAGAAGAACGGACCCATAGAGTCCCCCCTTGGGGGATTCCCAGCGCCGGCTTTGCCTTCCCCTTCCCGATGTCTGCTCGTCTGCCACAACAACGGCCCCCTCCCGGCGTCCTTGGGCCGCCATCTCCTTGAGCGGGGCCTGGGTGGATCCGATGGAGGCGTAATGAAATATGGGATGCCCCAGCGGAGAATCCATGAGAAGCATCTCTGCCCAGGAGGGAGAAAAACCGTCGCCTTCGGGGCCCCCCTCCAGGATGTACCCCCTTTGAGGCACCGATGAAATCCTTATACCCTCATCCTTTAGGGTGCTTATTATCTTCGATATTCCCTGCCTTGTGATTTTAAGCTCCCTTACCAGCGCTGAGCTCGGGGTCAGCTGCCCCGGGTTTTGGGCCAGCACCCAGAGCACCCTTACCCGGTTGTCCACCCCATGGCGTTGATCCATGTATAACCCGATCTCCTTCCTCCGCGGCTCTTGTCCCGATGGTGATATAATCCTTTCTTGTTCAATATAACAATTCTTGGGAGGGGTGTACATGGTCGTTCTGCCGGTCAGCACGGTCATGGGCAACTTGCGTTCGCGCATGCGCGAGCTGCGTGATAGCCTTTGACCTGGAGGGAATGGATGCCAAGATAGCGGATTTGTTGAACAAGGCCTCCGAGGAGGGGTTCTGGGAAAGGCCGGACTCCAAGGAGCTGGCCAGAGAGCTTGCCCAGCTTCAGCAGAGGAGGGAATCCTTTTCTGCCCTGGAGAGGGAGTTTCAGGACGTTGAGGTTCTGGCGGAGATGCTCCAGGAGGAAGAGGACGAGGAGCTTTCCTTGGAGTTCTACCAAAGGGCGGAGGCCTTGGAGGAGAGGCTTGAGAGAAGCCAGGTGCTGACCCTGCTGGACGAGGAGTACGACCCATCGGACGCCATACTGTCGATACATGCCGGTGCCGGCGGTTTGGATTCCCAGGACTGGGCGGAGATGCTCTATAGGATGTACGTCAGATGGGCGGAGCGGAACGATTTCAAGGTCAAGCTCCTGGACGAGCTGCCGGACCAGGAGGCTGGTATAAAAAGCGTCACCATTCAGGTTAGCGGTGAGTATGCCTATGGATATCTTAAGGGAGAGAGCGGCGTTCATCGGCTGGTCAGGATCTCCCCCTTTGACGCTGCCAAGAGACGGCATACCAGTTTTGCCTCCGTGGAGGTCATGCCGGTGTTGCCCGATGACGTGGAGATAGAGATAAGGCCGGAGGACCTTAAGATGGACACCTTCCGTTCCAGCGGTGCCGGGGGCCAGTACGTTAACATGACGGACTCCGCGGTGAGGATAACCCACATACCAACCGGCATAGTGGTTAGCTGCCAGATTGAAAGGTCCCAGCACATGAACAGGGCCACCGCCATGCAGATGTTAAGAGCCAAGCTTTTTGAGAGGCAGCTTAGGGAAAGGCAGGAGCAGATCGAGGCCCTTCAGGGGGAAAAGCGCGCCATCTCTTGGGGGAGCCAGATAAGGTCTTATACGCTCCAGCCCTTCCAATTGGTTAAGGACCACCGAAGCGGTTGTGAGATAGGCAACGTCCAGGCGGTGCTGGATGGCCAGCTGGACGAGCTCATCATGGTGTACCTTAGGTTTTACAAGACTGGACGGGTTTGGAGGGATTCGGAACAGTGAGACTCCCCGGAAGTACCTCTCCCTTGCGGGCCAGAATTGGACTGTTTCTAGCCCTGTGCTTCCTGATGCTCCTCCCCGGCGTTTCATGTGGAGATCAGTTCTCGGTCAAAGAGGGGGTTTTCCCCGTTAAATCCCTGAAGCCCCACATGAGGGGTGTGGCTTTTACGGTTTTCCATGGGGACAAGGTGGAGCAGTTCCCGGTGGAGATCTTGGGCGTGGTTGCCCAAAGATCCGCCCCAAATCGGCTGGTCTTGATAAAAGCCATAGGGGACAGGATCATCAAGGCTGGTGGTGTTGCCGCAGGGATGAGCGGGTCGCCGGTTTACGTCAACGGCAAGCTTCTTGGGGCCATTGGCTTTGGCTGGGAGTTCGCAGATCACTCCATGGCGTTGGTTACCCCAGCGGAGGAGATGCTTAAGATACCGCCCATGCAAGGTGCGGAGATTGACCGTAAGAAGCCTCACAGCGAGGTTGGCCAGGCCGTTTCGGTAGTTTCCGGCGATGTGGAATCCCGGGACGTGGCAAGCCGCGACCTGTTGCCTGAGACGCTAAGCCGGGATCAGGGGCTTTCCAGTCCCCTTCTGATCGGAGGCGTGAGTCCCAGGTACGGTAGGCTCATAGGGGAGAGGGTCTCTTCCAGGGTATCGGCTCCTGCTGGGACGGGGCTTACGGCATCCGGCAGGCCCTCCTTGTCCCCCGGGTCCTCCATTGGGGTTGCCCTGGTGGTGGGGGATGTCTCCGTGGGGACCATTGGAACCGTAACCGCTGTTGACAGGGATAAGTTCCTTGCCTTTGGGCACCCGTTTATGGGCAGGGGGGCCGTCAAGTTCTTTGCCACCGAGGCTTCGGTGGTAAGGGTGATCCCAAGCCTTGAGACCCCCTTTAAACTGGGAACCCTGGGTGGTGTGATAGGCACCGTGCTTCAGGACAGGCCCCAGGGGGTATACGGGAGGATCGGGGTTATGCCCCAGGGCAATGATTACGAGATCCGTTTCCATGATCTGGATAGCGGCACGAGGGCGGTCAGGCGTTTCAAGGCCGTGGCGGACCCCTTCGTTTCGTCCCTGGTGGTCCCACCGGCGGTTGCGGGTTGTGTGGAGGATCTTTGGGGCAGGACCGGACAGGGTACCGGTGAGGTTACGGTCACCGTTGAGGGAGCCGGCGTCCCCGGTGGATGGAGCAGGACCAACTTCTTCCTTTCCGACTCAGACCTGCCGGATAAGATCTTCCAGGAGTTCAGCTTGATCCACTCCATGCTGCCCTTAAACCCCTTTATGCCCCTTGAGCCCCTTTCCTTCCGGTTGGATGTAAAGGTGACCCAGACCCCAAAGGTGCTTTACATAGAAAAGGTTGAGGTCCCAAAGGACAGGTCCTTCAGTCCCGGAGAGATTATCGGGGTGGACGTGTGGCTTCGTCCCTGGAGGGGCAAGGCGGAGAAACGAACCTTTTCCGTTAAGATCCCCGCGGACGCCAGGGGTGATGTGGAGGTGCTTGTGCGGGGCGGAGGCGTGGCTGAGATGGAGCAGGAGTCCATCAAGGAGGGTCGGCGCAGCATCGAAAGCCTTGAGGGATTGCTCCGGGAACTGTCCGCAGAGGAGGCCAACAACGAGATACTGGTGGAGGTCCTATGCCGGAGAAGCAAGGATAGGGAAAGGGAGGATTCCACCAAGCTGCTGAGCGAGATCAAGGAGCAGCGGGTGAAGGAGGGGTCCTTAAAGGTGCTTAAGACCAACTACTACGTGGAGGGATTGCTTCGAGTTCCCCTCAAGATGGCAGCGGAAGGGGAAGGCAAAGAGGAGGATTGATGCCTCCCTTTGTCCTTCCCGTCTTGAGTTAACGCTGGGACTCACTATTTGCAAAACAGCAGCCAGATGGCGCCGCCATAGCAAGCCACCAGGCTTACGAACACAGAGGCGGAAAGCATGTCCTTTGTTCGCTTGATGTCCTCCCGGTAGGTCTGGCCTATGTGGCAGTCTATCATTATCTCAACCGCCGAGTTGACCAGCTCTAAAGAAAGTGGCAGCAGGGATAAGAGGAACGATGGTATGACGATCGATGGAGGGCGCCTCAAGGAAAGCCCTACGCCAAGCACCAAGAGGGACGCTGCGGTCTCATAGGCCACAGCCCTTTCCATGATGAACGCTACCTTAAGACCGTTGCAAGAGTACATGAACTTCCTCAAGAGGCTGGTGTTCTTCCACTGGCCCAATTGATATCTCCTCCTGGATCCGGACTTTTGTTTTATTTTTATCAGTGTCCTTGGCGGCTTTAATGACCTAGCATCCCAGCAAGGCCGGAGGGACTTTGGGATTATAGCAGACTCACAAATTTCCGTAAGGTCGTATGTTTTTAGACGTTTTGTTTATGTATAATAGACGCCATAGATCAGAGCCAGGGAGGGATACAGAGGTGCTTTCGGACATTGAGATAGCCCAGTCTGCCAAGTGTAAGCCCATAGGTGAGATAGCCGCCGAGTTGGGAATACCGGATGATGCTTTGATACCCTATGGCAAGAACAAGGCCAAGGTGGATCTTAACTTTTATCGTACCCTTTCGGACAGGAAGGATGGGAAGCTTATACTGGTCACCGCCACTACCCCCACTGCGGCGGGGGAGGGTAAGACCACGGTTACCATAGGGCTTACCCAGGGGCTTGTTAAGCGGGGCAAGAAGGCCATGCTTTGTCTTAGGGAGCCCTCCTTGGGGCCGTGCTTTGGCGTGAAGGGCGGGGCCGCGGGGGGAGGGTACTCCCAGGTGCTTCCCATGGAGGAGATAAACCTGCACTTCACCGGAGACATCCATGCGGTGGGCGTGGCCCACAACCTGCTTGCCGCCATGATAGACAACCACCTTCAGCAGGGAAACCAGCTTAACATAGATCCAAGGACCGTCAGCTGGCGTCGGGTGGTGGACATGAACGACAGGGCCTTGCGGCATGTGGTGATAGGCCTTGGCGGAAAGGCAGACGGGGTTCCCAGGGAGACCGGTTTCGACATAACCGTGGCCTCGGAGGTCATGGCCATACTGTGTCTTGCGGAGAGCATCTCGGACCTCAAGGAGAGGCTCAGCCGGGTGGTGGTGGCCAGGACCTACGACGGCAAGCCTGTTACCGCCGGCCAGTTAAAGGCCCACGGTGCCATGGCGGCACTCTTGAAGGAGGCCATCCAGCCCAACCTGGTTCAGACCATAGAGCACGTTCCGGCTTTTGTGCACGGTGGGCCTTTCGCTAACATAGCCCATGGTACCAACTCCATCGTGGCCACTAAGATGGCCCTTAAGCTTCGGGACTACGTGGTCGTGGAAGCCGGCTTTGCGTCGGATCTTGGGGCGGAGAAGTTCATGGACATAGTGTCTCCCTATGGTGGCTTCAACCCCCAGGCGGTGGTGGTAGTTACCACCGTAAGGGCCCTTAAGCTGCACGGCGGAGTCCCGAAGGAAAGGCTCTCGGAGGAGAACCTGGAGGCCCTCAAGGCCGGTATAGCAAACCTGGAGGCCCACATAGACAACATGTCCCAGTTTGGCGTCCCGGTGGTTGTGGCCCTTAACCGTTTTGTGGCGGACACCGACGCGGAGATAGAGATGGTTCGTTCCGCCGCTGCCGCCAAAGGAGCCCCCGTAGCCCTTGCGGAGGTTTGGGCCAAGGGGGGTGAGGGAGGTCTGGAATTGGCGGATCTGGTCCTCAAGGCCATTGAAGGAGGGTCTAATTACAAGAGGCTCTACGACTGGAACCTTCCCCTCAAGGAGAAGATAAACGTCATTGCCACCAAGGTTTACGGTGCCGATGGAGTTGATTTCAGCCCTGCGGCCTCTAAGGCCTTGGCGGAGCTTGAGGAGATGGGATACGGTGGGCTTCCGGTGTGCATGGCAAAGACCCAGATGTCCCTTTCGGATCAGCCGGAACTTAAGGGTCGTCCTAAGGGGTTCAGGATAAACGTGCGGGAGGTGCGCCTGTCCGCAGGGGCTGGGTTTGTGGTGGCCATATGCGGTTCTATAATGACCATGCCGGGACTTCCAAAGGTTCCTGCGGCGGAGAGGATAGACATAGACGATCATGGCAGGATAACCGGGCTTTTCTAGGGACGGTAAGGGATAAAAAACCGGGGCTCCTTTCGGAGCCCCGGTTTTTTTGCGTCTTTAGAGAGGCTGATGCCTACTTGGGAAGCTTCAAGCCCTTCTCCTTGTAGTACTTAGCCGCACCGGGATGGAGGGGTACCGTTACGCCATCAAGGGCGCTCTTGAGGTTTATCTCCTTGCCCTTGGCGTGGGCCTTGTGGACTATGTCGATGTTCTCCCAGAGGGCCTTGGTAAACTTGTAGACCACGTCCTCGGGTACCTTCTCGTCCACCACCAGAAGGGCCATGACCGCCGGGGTCTGGGTCGCCTGGGTCACGCCTTTGTAGGTGTTGGCGGGGATGGTGCTCTTGACGAAGTAGGGGAACTCCTTGGTGAGCTTGGCCATGGTAGCGTTGTCGAAGTTGACCAGGGTTATGTCCTTGGTGGTGGCCAGGTCCATTATGGAGGACACCGGGTAACCCGCCACCACGAACCCGGCGTCGATCTGGTTGTCCTTGAAACGCTGGGTGGTGGCGCCGAAATCAAGGAAGTCGGTCTTCATGTCCGAGTACTTGAGGCCAACGGTCTGGAATATGGCCCGGACGTCCGCCTCCACGCCGGAGCCGGGAGCTCCCACGGAAACCCTCTTGCCCTTGAGGTCCAGAACGCCCTTGACGTTTGAATTCTTGAGGGTTATGAGGTGCACGTGCTCCGGATAGAGGGCCGCTATCACCCGTACGTTCTTGATGGGGGTCTTGAACATCATCTTGCCGTTGTAAGCCCAGTAGGTGGCGTCGTTCTGCGCAAAGGCTATCTCGATGTCGTGGGCTCCGATGAGGTTGAGGTTGGCCACCGAGGCGTTTCCAGTCTCTGCGGTGACCTGAAGATCAGGGGCCCCCTTGTTGACCGCCTGGGCTATGGCCCCGCCTATCGGATAATAGGTTCCGGAGGTACCGCCGGTGGCTATGGACAGGAAGGTCTTAGCGTGGGCGGCCCCGCCCATGGCTGCCACCAATAACGCCGCAAGCATAAGCTTCGAAAACCTCTTCATTCTCATTCCCCCTTAATTTTTGTGTGCTTCTACGCCTTCTCTAGGTCTAATGTGGCCTTTTCCCGCCCCCCCTTCCTTCGCAATCATACACCTGACATTATATTTCCCATTTTGGGAATGCTCAATATTAATCCGGTGGCTCAAAATCGTCCGCCATGCCCCGACGCTGTAAATTGCGATTGCGCGGGTGGCAGAAGTGTGGTAAATTCAGTCGGTATGCGCGGATATGAAATCTTTTCGGAGGTGCTGAATATATGAAGAAGGACATCCATCCCAAGTACGAGGTTTGCAGGGTAACTTGCGCTTGCGGGAACTCCTTTGAGACCCGCTCCACCACCGGCGACATAAAGGTTGCGGTCTGCAACGCCTGTCATCCATTCTACACCGGCAAGAAGGGTGGAAGGGTGGTGGAGGCCGGCCGTCTTGAGAAGTTCCGCCAGAAGTATGCCGGCGTTGATTACGGCCAGAGGAAGGTGTCCGAGTAGCCTTCGGGGCTTGCGGTACCTTACGTCATCACCGGCGGCGCTTAAGGCGAAAGTATCAGGGGGAGCCCGGCTCCCCCTGAAGCATATGGGGTACGTCCCGCCTGGGATGAACCGGTAAACCCGGAGGTGTCGAGTTGTCGTTAGAGGTTAAACTGATATCCCATACGGAGGATCCGGTCAGGATTGTGGCCGCCGCAGCCAGGCTCTGTTACAGCCCCGTGGGCGCCGTTGAGATCCTTGACAGGTTTGATCAGGCCAAGGCCAGGGATCTAATAGGCAAACTTACCCGCAGCGGCCACATGTCTCCCTTCGAGCACGCCTCCTTTACATTTGCGGTGGACGGGTTAAGCCGGGTGGCATCCCACCAGCTGGTGAGGCATCGCATCGCTAGCTTTTCCCAGCAGAGTCAGCGCTACGTGGACTCCTCCGGCGGGAGCTGTGTGGTGCCTCCCTCGGTGATGGAGTCGCAGGAGGCTTTGGATCTGTTCCAGCGGACGGTTCAGGTGGCCGTTGAAGCCTACCGGCAGCTTTGTTCCATGGGGGTTCCCAAGGAGGATGCCAGGTTCCTGTTGCCCCACGGCTTCTCTACTCGTTTGGTCTTCACCATGAATGCCCGGGAGCTTCACCACTTCTTTTCCCTCCGGCTTTGCAGGAGGGCCCAGTGGGAGATAAGGCTCCTTGCGGTCAAGATGTTGGGTTTGGTAAGGGCTGCGGCCCCGGAACTGTTTGAGCTGGCGGGACCTTCATGTCTTACCGCCGGGAGGTGTTCCGAGGAGATGTCCTGTAACAGGCCCTTCGCCTCAATGGAGGAACTGCTTTGCGGGGATCGGTAGTGTTGTGGTCGTTCCTTAAGTGGATGGCGGGGTTGACCGTGGGGGTTTTGAAGTCCCCTGAGGTCCCCCTGCCGGTGGGTGGGCAGGCGGTGATAGAGGGCGTTCTAATGCGTGGATACTCCTCCTGGGGTATTTCAATCAGGACCCCGGAGGGTTCCCTGTGGAGGGAACGGTGGGGTATATCCTCTTGGACTGCCCGGTCTCCTTGGAACTGGCCGGTCTTAAGGGGCTTCTGCTCCATGGTTGACATGGTTAGGGAGGGCTACAAAGGGCTTAGCATTTCGGCCTCCGTTTCATCCCAGGAGGAGCCCTCTAAGCTGGAGTCGCTTCTGTCCATCCTCATCGCCGTGACGGCGGTGGTGGGCCTATTTCTCTTGCTGCCCCTGTGGTTGTCTGAGACGCTTGGTGGACGAGTTCACGTTAAAGGCGTCTCTTTGAGGCTTCTTGAGGGCATCATCAGGGGAGCTGTTTTTGTGGCCTACCTGGGATTGGTTGGCCTTTGGGGGGATATGCGGAGGGTCTTCGCTTATCATGGGGCGGAGCACAAGACCATAAACGCCTATGAGTCCGGAGCTCCTATGGATGTAGATTCCATAAAGTCCTTCTCCAGGATACATCCCCGCTGTGGTACGTCCTTCTTGGTGGTGGTCATCCTGGTTAGCGTGGTGGTTTTCGGGTTGATGGGGCGGGGAGGGCTTCTTTGGAGGATTTCCAGCCGGGTTATCCTGTTGCCCCTGGTGGTGGGAATATCGTATGAGATAATAAAATGGGCATCCCGTGGAAGCGTTGTGGGCAGGGCGTTGGTCTTTCCTGCCCTGGGGTTGCAGTTTCTGACCACTCGGGAGCCCTCCGATGACCAGATCGAGGTGGCCTTGGATGCCCTCAGGGTTGCCCTGGGGCCCGATGTGCACCTTTCGCCCTCCACGGCGGGCGGTGAAACCCAAGTTGATCAGGGGTGAGCTGTTTTGGATTTTATAGGCAAGCTTAAGGAGATAGAGGCGGCCTTGGCGGATATAGAGGCCCGCATGGCGGACCCTGAGGTCTCCAACAACGTGCAGGAGATGCAGTCTTTGAGCAAGAGGCACTCGGAGCTTTATCCGGTGGTTCAGGCCTTTAGGGAGTACCAGAAGGCGTCTCAAGCGTTGGAGGAAGCCAAGGAGCTGATGTCCCAAGAGGACGAGGAGATGAGGGCCCTTGCAAAGGAGGAGGTCCAGCGGCTTTCCGAGCGGCTTCCGCAGCTGGAGCAGGAGCTTAAGGTGTTGCTGCTTCCCAGGGATCCTAACGACCACAAGGACGTCATAATAGAGATCAGAGCCGGGGCGGGGGGCGACGAGGCGGCGCTTTTCGCAGCGGACCTCTTTCGCATGTACACCCGTTACACGGAACGCCAGGGGTGGCGTTACGAGATAATGGAGATGAACGAAACCGGCATAGGCGGATACAAGGAAGTGGTGTTCCTGGTGAAGGGTGAAGGGGCCTATAGCAAGCTCAAGTTCGAGAGTGGCGTTCACCGGGTGCAGAGGATTCCTGCCACGGAGGCGAGCGGCAGGATCCACACCTCCACCGCCACGGTGGCGGTTCTGCCGGAGGCGGAAGATGTGGACGTTCAGATTAGGCCAGAGGATCTTAAGATAGACACCTACCGGGCCAGCGGCGCGGGTGGGCAGTACGTGAACATGACCGACTCGGCGGTTCGTATAACCCATATCCCCACCGGTCTTGTGGTGACCTGTCAGGATGAGAGGTCCCAGCTGAAGAATCGGGCCAAGGCCATGCAGCTGCTGCGGGCCAGGCTCTACGACCAGGAGCTTCAGCGCCAGCAGGCCCATATGGCGGCGGAACGCAAGGGGCAGGTTGGAACCGGCGACAGGTCTGAAAGGATAAGGACCTACAACTATCCCCAAAACCGTTTGACGGACCATCGTATAGGGTTCACCCTTTACAAGCTTGACCAGGTGCTTGATGGGGATCTTTACGAGCTCATAGAGGCTTTGCGTATGGCGGATCAAGCGGAGAAGCTGAAGACCTTAGCCCTCTAGCTTTCATGTTATCGTCTTGGAGAGGGTTGTTTTGAGGCTCTGTGAAATAAGGCGGATGGTGGCGGAGGTTTTGGAGGCGTCGTCTCACGTAAGCCGTCCCATGTGGGAGGCGGCCATGATAGTGGCCGCCTCCCACAACGTTTCCAGGGAGGCCGTGTTGACGTCCGTGGAGGATCGTTACGAACCATCTCCGTCGTTGGAGATGGCTCGAAGAAGAGCTAAAGGGGAGCCGTTGGCTTACGTTTTGGGCTCCATGGACTTTTTGCGCTGGAGGTTTCTTGTGGGGCCGGGATGCCTTATTCCTCGGCCTGAGACGGAGGTGTTGGCGCTTAAGGCGGCGGAGGTTCTTCCAAGGGGAGGGACCTTTCTTGATTGGGGTACCGGGAGTGGCTGCATAGCCTGCTCCATTGCCATGATGGTTCAAGACAGCCTAGGCGTTGCCATGGATCTAAGCCCCGGCGCCCTCAAGTGGGCCTGGCGCAACCTTAGAGAGCACCAGCTGCTTGGCAGAGTGTTCGCCCTTCATGGCGGGGGGCCCTTGGATCTGCCTTCTTCTTTTAAATCCTTTGACCTGGTGGTGGCAAATCCGCCCTATATACCATCGGATCACCTGGCCGCCTTGGACGTTTCTGTCCGATGTTTCGAACCACACGTTGCCCTTGATGGCGGTCCAAGGGGCCTGGAGGTTCCCTTAAATTGGCTTTCCGAATGTGGCAGAATCCTTAAACCCGGTGGGTACGTGTTGATGGAAACCGCTGGGCCCCACCAGGTGGAGGAGCTGGGAAGGCTTAGTTTGGAAGGATTTGAGTACCTGGGGTGCTTTGAGGATCAGTACGGGGTGGGCCGGTTTGCCTGGTGGCGTTCCTTGGGGTACGACGGGGACGTGGTAGGGCGATTGGGGTAAAATAAGCACATATGTTTGGCACATCGGCATCCGCATGGAGGTGTTCTTTCCGATGGAAAAGAGGGAACTGGTGATACTTGGCGCTGGGCCTGCTGGACTTACCGCAGCCATATACGGCAGGAGGGCAGGGCTTGACGTCCTGATCCTGGAGCGTGGCATGCCGGGAGGGCAGATAACCATAACCGATGAGATCGAAAACTGGCCCGGCGTACAGCACGCTTCCGGTCAGGAGCTGGCGGACAGCTTCCGGCGCCACGCGGAGAAGTTCTCTCCGGAGTTTCGGGATGCTACGGTTACCTCCCTGGAGATCCGCAACGGACGCAAGGTGGTTGTGACCGATAAGGGAGAGGTTGAGGCGGAGGCGGTCATAATAGCCACCGGTGCCAACTTCAAGCGCCTGGGGTGTCCCGGTGAGGCGGAGTATACCGGGCGGGGGGTCAGTTACTGCGCCGTGTGCGACGGAGCCTTCTTCGAGGGAGAAGAGGTGGCAGTGATAGGCGGCGGCAATACCGCCGTGGAAGAGGCATGTTACCTCACTCAGTTTGCCAGCAAGGTTTACATAGTGCACCGGAGGGACTCCTTCCGGGCGGACAAGGTCCCTGTGGAAAGGGCCATGGCCAACCCCAAGATAGTTCCGGTCTTCAACTCCGTGGTGGAGGCCATAGAGGGAGGGGACATGGTTGAGCGGTTGGTGTTGAAGAACGTTAAGACCCAGGAGGTTAGCCATCTGCCGGTGGCGGGGGTCTTCATATTCGTAGGAACTGCCCCCAACAGCGGCTTTGCCTCTTCCCTGGTGGAAACAGCTCCCGGGGGTTGGATAAAGACCAGCCCCAAGATGGAGACCTCTGTGGAGGGCATATTTGCCGCCGGCGACGTTCGGGACACGTTCCTCCGCCAGGTGGTGACCGCCGCTGGGGATGGGGCGGTTGCCGCCATGTCCGCCTATTCCTACATAACGGAGCAGCTGCACCTGCAGAAGGTGCTTTTGGAGCCCGAGCGGGTGAACGCCCTGTTCTACTCCAGCATAGATGAGGGCCAGGTGGGTTTGGTTGCCCGGGCGGAAGAATGGGCGGAGTCCAATGGGATCAGCCTTACCGTGGTCGATGGCTATAGGAGCCTTAGGATGATGGAGAAACTGGGGGTAAAGGAGCTGCCTACCGCCATGGTGCTTCAGGGGGGCAAGGAGGCTTCTAGGGCCAAAGTTTCGTCGGTGGAGGACCTTAAGATATTCCTTTGATCCAGGCGCGATCTGCTGTCCGTACTTAGCGGGATCTTTTATCCCCAGGGGGTGATGCCGGTGATACTCACCGTTACGTTAAACCCGGCGGTGGACGAAGAGTACGTTGTCCCTGAGTTTCGCCCCGGTGGCTGGTTTAGGGCTTCCAACGTAAATAGATCTCCCGGCGGCAAGGGTATAAACGTGTCCATCCTTTTGAAGCAGATGGGTTCTGATTCCGTGGCCATGGGTTTCCTGGCTGGTTACAACGGGGAGTATATAAGGGATACCCTGTCAAAGCTTAGGATAGCCACTAGTTTCGTCCACGTGAGGGGTGAGACGCGGACTAACACCTACGTGGTCGACGAGATTGGGAAGCTGGAGACCGGCATAGCCGAGAACGGCCCCTACGTATCCGAGGAGGCCCTCGGGCGTTTTATAAGGGCCTATGAAAGGATGCTTGGCCGCTGCAGCTCCGTCATGTTGGGAGGATCCCTACCCCCTGGGGTACCCCAGGACGTATACCGGGAGTTGGTTCACATGGCCTCCGCGAGGGGGTTGGATGTCTTCGTGGATGCGTCGGGAGGGGCTTTGCTTGCGGCGGTGGATGGAGGACCTAAGGTTGTCAAGGTGGACCATAGGTTTGTTTCCATGATGATGGACGTGCCTTTGTCCTCCTTGGACAACCTGAGGACCGTGGCCTCCAGGTTCCATGACCAGGGGGTCCCGTGGGTGATAACCTCCTACAGGGGGTACGGGGACATGTTCTCAACCCCCAGGGGGGTCTTTGTGGCGGAGGTTCCGCGAAGGGGCATAGTGTCCCTCTTTGGCGCCGGAGATGCGTTGATGGCGGGGCTTATCTTGGCTTTTGAGGAAGGGATGGACGAGGAGGACTCCATAAGGTTCGCCATGGCCTGTGCCATGGAGGACTCCCTGCACCTGGAGAAGGGGGTTAGCTCCAGGAGTGCCGTGGAATCCCATCTGGATCAGATAAAGCTGAACCGTGTGGGTTAGGGGGGCTTGCCATGAAGGTTTCTGACGTTATGGAGAGGGACCTTACCGCCCTGTGGGAGGATTCCACGGTTTTTGAAGCGGTGGAGGTCCTCTCAAGCCACGGCCTTTCGGGGGTGCCGGTGGTGGATGATGAGTATCGCTTGGTGGGCTTCATAAGCGAGAAGGACATAGTTAGAGCCGCATTGCCCGGTTATGTGGATTACCTTCAGGACTCCTTGGTGATACCTGACTTTGGACAGTTTCAGGTGCGCTTAAGGCGCATAGGGAAGGAGAAGGTCTCCAAGTACATGGCCAGGAAGGTGATAGCCTTTCAGGAGGATGACAGCGATTTTTATGTGGCCATGACCATGATAAGGCACAACATAAAACGTGCCCCGGTGGTGGATAAACAAGTTCTGGTGGGGTCGATCAACCGGGCGGACCTGATAAGCAAGCTCATGGAGGAGGCGTCTTCCTGACCATGGGGAGGGTTCTCTTCGTATGTACCGGTAACACCTGTCGAAGTCCCATGGCGGAGGCGTTCTTGAGGGTTGTTGCGGGAGGCGTTGTTGAGGTTTCGTCCGCTGGCCTTTTCACCACTAGGGGTCTTCGAGCCAGCCCGCTTGCGATGGATGCCGCAAGGGAGTTTGGGGTTGACCTGTCGGATCATCGGTCAACCCCCCTTCGTCTGGAGGCTCTCACCATGGATACCGTGGTGGTCTGCATGGCTAGGTCCCACGTGGAGGTGCTCCTAAGGTCCGGCTGCGGGGATATGTGCGGCTTGATAAGCCTCTTCGGAGATCTGGTAGGTCATCCGGGGGTTGAAGTGCCGGATCCCTTCGGGTTTGGTGTGGAGGAGTATAGGAAGGTGGCGGCTATTTTATGGGACTGGAGTACCTTGTTGAGTCTTAGCAGGCCTTGGGAGGCCCTTGGGACTTAAGGATTTGGTCGCTTTGGGTCGATAAACCCTGTGGAGGGGTGATGACGCATGGATTCTAACCTGGCCCGCAAGGCCCAGGATATGTATAGGGCCAATCAGGTACAAACCGCCACCAGGGAGCAGCTTTTGCTGCTCACCTACGATATAGGCATAAGGGCCTGTCACGGGGCGATTGACGCCATGGAGAGGTCCGATATCGAAGGGGCCAACGATAACCTTAAGAGGGCCCAGGCGGTTGTGAGGGAGCTCATGGTTACCCTTAACGTGGAGCAGGGAGGGGAAGTGGCCCGTTCCCTGATGGGGCTTTACGACTTCTTCTACAATCGTTTGGTGGAGGCTAACGTAAAGAAGGACCCGTCCCTGGTTCGGGAGGTTCTAGGCATGTTGGAGGAGCTTCGTAAAACCTGGGTTGAGGCCATCGATAAACTGAGGTCCGAACAATCGCCGCCCGCCCAAGGCGCTGACGCCGCCTCCCGCCAGAAGGTTGATCATAAGGTGGGATCCTATGCCGGTGCCGCTGGGGGTGTCAACATTGCGGGCTGATCTCGGGGACCGATTGAAGGGGGAGATAGAAGGCCTCATAGATCAGGAGATGGCCATCTATGCGGCCTTGGGCAAACTGGTAGACCAGGAGGCGGACTGTGTTTCGAGGAGGGACATGGACGGCCTTATGGGGGTTCTGTCTGAGAAGCAGACCTACATCTCCCGTCAGGAGGCCCTTTTGGACTGCTGGAGGAATGTTGCGTCTTCCCTTGGGGTGGATGGAGGCAGGGAAAGTGCCGCCTTTTGGGCAGCCATAGCGGATAGGGTGGGGCGCAAGGGGTACGACGACTTGGTTTCTAAGGTAAACGAGATAAGGAGGATGGCGGGATCCCTCTTGGACAGGGAGCGGGATGTCCAGCGGGAGCTGGAGGCCCACATGGAGGAAATAAGATCCAAGCTCATGCAGATGAGGACGAATAGACAGGTGTTGCGAGGATATGGAGGCTAGGTCCCTTTTGCGGTGTTTGTCAGGGATTTATAGGAGGCCCCCCTCCAGCAGGGGGGTTGTGTTTTATCTGCTTTTGCTTGTCTTAGCCCTCCTACTCCTCGTCCTCCCACTTCCCATGCTCGGTGTTGTCCCTCCTCGGGCATTTGGGGCGGACCACGCTTGTCCTGGGGATGTTCGAAGGGAGGTAAAGCTGGGCGAAGAGCTGGCAAAAGAGGTGGAGTCCCGTTTTAGGCTGGTGGCGGATCCAGTGGTCCTATCAAGGTTGGAGGCCATAAAGTCCCGCCTTGAGGGGGGGCTTGAGAGGGATCTGCAGTACCGATTCAGTGTCATTGAGGACCCTTCTCCGAACGCCTTTGCGTTGCCCGGCGGCTTCTGTTACGTCACCACCGGGCTTGTAAAGCTGCTTGGTTCCGATTCTGAGCTTGCTGCGGTGATGGCCCATGAAATGGTCCACGTGGACCGGTGTCACGGGATGATACAGGCGGCAAGGAACCAGCGTTTGTCCTTGGTTGCCCTTGGGGTGGCGCTTGCCACGAAGGGGCAGGTTGCCGCCATGGTGTTTTCCAACCTGGCGCAGATAGCCATAATGAATTCATACAGCAAGGATCTGGAGAGGGAAGCGGACCTTAAGGGGTTGGATCTTTTAGCAGGGGGAGGTTACCATCCATCCGGGATGGTTACTGCCCTGGAAAAGCTTTGGGACTACCAGATCAGAAGGCCCTATGTGGATCCTGGTATATACATGGATCATCCGGAACTGGAGGACCGCATAGCATACATACTGAAGGCGATGACATCCAAGGGTCTTAGGGTGTCCAGGAAGGAGCCGCTGGGACTTCTCATCGTGAGGTTTGGTAGGAAGGATGACCGTTTTAACATTACGGTGGACAACAAGACATGGATTGAGGCGAACCAGTCCAAAGCGCAAATACTCAAGGAAGCGGCTAATAGGCTGGGCCGGGCGTTGCTTTTCGAGACCATGCCTCAAGAGATAGGGGTCTCTAAGGATGGGGTCTTGTCTGTTAGGGGACAAAGGATACTGTCCAGGGATGAGCTGCCTGGGGTGGACCTCGACTCACTCCGGGCGGCTCTTGTAAAATTTCTTCTGGATGCCAAGGCTATGCATCCTATCAGCAAGAGTTATTGATTTTTGCGGTTCTTAAGGCGTTTGCTGGAGGCGAGGTAATGTACCTTTCTCTTTATAGGAAGTACCGGCCCGGGCGGTTCTCTGAAATATCCGGCCAGAGGCGGGTGGTGGAGGCCCTCGTGGGTGCTTTGGAGAGCAGTAAGGTTCCCCATGCATTCCTTTTCTCAGGCCCAAGGGGATGTGGCAAGACCAGCGCCGCTAGGCTTTTGGCCAAGCGGCTTAACTGTTCATCTCCCATCGATGGAGGGGAGAGCTGCGGCCAGTGCCCCAGCTGCGAGGCCATCCAGCGGGGGGATCATCTTGACGTGGTGGAAATAGACGGGGCTTCCAATCGTGGGATTGAGGAGATCAGGGCACTTAAGGATCAGGTCGCTTTGGCTCCCTTTCAGGCTCCTAACAAGGTCTACATAATAGACGAGGTTCATATGCTTACGGAGGCGGCTTTTAATGCCCTGCTGAAGACCCTGGAGGAGCCCCCAGGCAGGGTTTACTTCGTGTTGGCCACCACGGAGCCCCAAAAGGTGCCGGTTACCATAAGGTCCAGGTGTGTCCACTTCCCCTTCCAGCGTATTTCTACGGAGGACATAAAGAATAGATTGGCTGAGGTGGCATCACTGGAAGGGATAGAGGCGGAAGAGGAGGCCCTGTGGGAACTGGCCAGGAATGCCGACGGGGCGCTGCGGGACGCGCTCTCCATGATGGAACAGGCCATGTCAGTGGGGGCCGGCAGAATAACCTTAGAGGCGGTATCCGGGATCCTTGGCGGTTGTGGCAGGGAGGCTCTTCAGGGATGGGTTGAAAGGGTCCGTACGAGCCCTAAGGATGCGTTTTTGACCCTCATGGACATGATGCGCAGTGGCAGTAACCTGGAGAGGTTTGTTGAAGGCCTTTTCTTGATCTTCAGGGATATGATGCTTGTGAACCGTTGGGGGTCGCAGGTGGTGGGGGCCCTTGGCGTGTCGCCCCAGGAGGGTGAATTCCTGTGTAGGGAGGCCCCGTTGTGGGATCAGGGGGTTTTGAGGAGCGCCTGCTCCATGTTGGCGGACTTGATGCCAAGGGCAAGGCAGGGAATGAGGGCCGACGTGTTTGCGGGGCTTTTGCAGAGGGGCATGGACGAAGCCCTCCTGGGGGGTGTCCCTCAAGGAGAACCGGCTAAATTGAAACTGTGTGTTGATGATGCAACGGGGCGGTCGCCCGTGGGAGGAGAAGGTGTGGGCGTCACCCGTTTCGGAGTCAAGCCCTTGAGCGAAGAGGGCCCGCCGTCGAGGTCGTTGCAGTCCGGGGCTTCTTCTCTCTCTTCCGAAGTTACGCGTCCTGTGGGGGTAACCCACGGTGAGGAAGGAGATGTGCGCCTTAAGGGGTCCCGTGTTTCCCAGGATCTTAGGCTTTCCATTTTTAGACGCCTACTTGGCGAAGATCCGGCCCTTGGCTGTGCGCTTATGCATTGCGGCATATATGCGGATGGCAGCGCTGGATATCTGGATATCCCCGATGACCCTCTGGTGTCCAGCTACGTAAAGGGTTTTCGGGGAAAGACGGTGGTTTCAAAGGTCTTCTTGGAGGTGCTAGGGGTTCCTTTGGATGGGGTTGACCCCGAGGGGTCCATGGAGGATGGGGCCCTGCGCCATTCCCCTAAGACGCTGGATGACCAAGAAGATGAGATGTCATGGGAGCAAACGATATCCTTCCAGCAGGGGGATCTACCAGTCAAGGCATACGCCGATGAGACCTCTGAGACGCGGAAGGCCGATGTTGGTTCCCAAGTGGACGGTATAAGGGATGCCCTTTCGTGGCTTGACGGAGAGGTACTCTACGTCAGGATGGCCAAAGAGGCTTCTGGGGAAGACGATCAGCAGGAGGAAGAGGCTGAATGAGCGGCCAGTTCGTACATCTTCACGTGCACAGCGAGTACAGCCTCCTCGACGGGGCCATACGGTGCGTAGACCTTGTGGAGTCGGTGCTCTCCATGGGCATGGGGGCGGTGGCCCTTACGGACCACGGGGTGATGTATGGGTGCGAGGAGTTTTACGAGAAGTGCGAGGCCAAGGGAGTCAAACCCATAATGGGCTGTGAGGTATACGTAGACCCCAACGGCATGGACTCCCGGGATGGCAAGGGAAGGAACAACCATCTGGTGCTTTGGGCTCAAGATATGGTGGGGTACAAGAACCTCATGAAATTGGTATCCATAGCTAACACCGATGGTTTTTACTATAAACCCAGGGTAGACCACAGGGTTCTTGCGGAACACTCCAAGGGGCTCATCGCCTCCTCTGCGTGCCTTGCGGGGGAGATCCCTCAGCTTTTGATGGATGGGGACTTCGATGGGGCCGTGGCAAGGGCGATGCTTTATCGGGACATATTTGGGGAAGGCAACTTCTTCATAGAGGTCATGTACAACCAGCTTCCTGAACAGGCCCTTGCCAACCGGGAGCTAATAAGGTTGGCCAAGAGCTGTTCCCTGCCCCTTGTGGCAACCAACGATGCTCACTATTTAAGGCGTGACGACGCCTCTTGGCATGACGTGCTTCTTTGCGTCCAGACCAACAGCACGGTGGAGACGAAGGATAGATACAGGTTCGGATCCGACGATTTCTACCTGAGGAGTCCCGAGGAGATGTGGTCCCTTTTGGGGACCGAAGTGCCGGAGGCGCTTAACAACACCCTTTTGATAGCGGAGCGGTGTGATGTCAAACTGACCCTTGGGCAGTACATGCTGCCGGAGTTCCCGATACCGCCCGGAGAGACCTTGGACAGCCATCTGGAGAGGCTTGCGGAGGAGGGCCTTAAGCGCAGGATGGGTGGTACGGTGCCCAAGGAGTATGAGGACCGCCTTCACTATGAGCTTGGTGTAATAAAGCAGATGGGTTTCCCCGGGTACTTCTGCATAGTGGCGGACATAATAACCGCCGCCAAGGCTAGGGGTATACCCATAGGGCCCGGCAGGGGTTCCGCGGCGGGTTCTCTGGTGGCTTGGTCGTTGGGTATCACGGAGCTTGATCCGCTGAAGTACAACCTTCTTTTTGAGCGGTTCCTCAATCCCGAGAGGATCAGCATGCCCGATATCGATACCGATGTGTCGGACAAGCGGAGGGATGAGGTGCTTGCTTACATAGTTGAAAAGTACGGCGTAGACCGGGTTTCCCAGATAATCACCTTCGATAGGATGAAGAGCAAGGCTGCCGTAAGGGACGTGGGAAGGGCCCTTGCCATGTCGTATCCGGAGGTTGACAGGGTGGCCAAGCTGATCCCCGATGGGGTCAAATCCCTGAAGGAGGCGCTGGAGAAGTCGCCGGAGCTTAAGGAAGTCCACGGCTCGGATCCCAAGGTGCGCCGCCTGGTGGATACCGCTTCGCACATAGAGGGAATAGCAAGGCACTGTTCTCAGCATGCCGCTGGGGTTGTGATAACTCCCGTGCCTTTGGTTGAGATGGTTCCGGTCAAGAAGATAGGGGAGAACCAGGTGGTTACCCAGTATTCAATGGAGCCGTTGGAACACCTGGGGCTGGTTAAGATGGACTTTTTGGGTCTTAAAACCCTTTCGGTAATAGAGGGCGCCCTCAAGAATATAGAGTCTAACCGGGGTATCAAGCTGGACTTGGGTGCCATACCGATGGATGACGAAGCCACGTTTAGGATGCTCCAGCGGGCTGATACCCTTGGGGTGTTTCAGCTTGAATCCTCGGGAATGCAGGATCTCTTGCGCCGCCTTAGGCCTGACTGTTTTGAGGACCTGATAGCGGTTTTGGCCCTCTACAGGCCCGGCCCCTTGGGGAGCGGGATGGTGGATGACTATATAGAGAGAAAGCACGGCAGATCTCCGGTTACCTACCCTCATCCGAGCCTTGAGAAGGCGTTGAAGGAGACCTACGGGGTTATTTTGTACCAGGAGCAGGTCATGCAGTGCGCCGCTGAGTTAGCGGGTTATACCCTTGGCGAGGCGGACCTCTTAAGAAGGGCCATGGGGAAGAAGAAGGCGGACGTGATGGAGAAGCAGAGGTCCAAGTTCGTGGAGGGGGCGAGACAAAGGGGCGTGGACCCCAAGATGGCGGAGGACATCTTCAACAGCATAGAGAAGTTCGCCGAGTACGGGTTCAACAAGTCCCACAGTGCCGCATATGCCCTTATAAGCTACCAGACCGCCTACCTTAAGGCCCATTACGGCCCGGAGTTCCTGGCGGCTTACCTGTCCAGCATAGTGGGGGCCCGTATGGACGTGTTGGGTAAGTACATACGGGACGTTAGGAACCTGGGTTATCAAGTCCTTCCGCCGGACATAAACGAGTCCCAGAGCGACTTCGTGGCGGTAAAGGACGTCATAAGGCTTGGGCTTTCAGCGGTGGCCAAGGTGGGTGATTCTGCGGTGGAGGCCATAATAAAAGCCAGGTCTGACGGTCCGTTCAAATCCTTTTGGGACTTTCTGTGCCGGGTTGACCTAAGATCGGTTAACAGGGCGGTGGTGGAGAACCTTATAAAGGCCGGGGCCTTTGACGCCCTCTGCCCTAATCGCAGGATGCTGTTGGAGAACCTCGGCAACCTCTTGGAGATGGCCCAGCGCAGGTGTGATCCCACTAAGCAGGTGAGCCTCTTCTGCGAGGATGACGTTGAGGAAGAGGAGCCTGCGATGGAGGCGGTGGAAGACGCGGAGCTCCACCAGAGGCTGGAGTGGGAGCGAGAGGTGTTGGGGTTGTACATATCGGGGCATCCCTTTGAGCAGGTGGAGCGGGATCTTGCCCCGTACCTTGTCTGCCGCATAGGGGACCTTTCGTCTTGGAAATCCTCCAACGTGGTGCCGGTGACCGCCGGTTTGCTGGTGGGATTGAGGGAAAGGTATACTAAGCGTGGGGATCCCATGGGGATCCTTGAGATGGAGGATGGGGAGGACAAGGTTGAGGTGGTGTGCTTCCCCAAGGTTTGGCAGAAGGTGAAGCCCATGCTTAGGAACGGTGGCATATACGTTTTCTCCGGGGCTGTTAAGGACGACGGGAGACTGTCGGTTTTGGTGGATGAGATAATGGAAGCCGGAGAATGGTTGAAGACCAAGTCTCCCATAGCTAAGATAAGGGTTTTGGGGCCCAGGGCTGGCCTTTTTAGAGATCTTGCGAGAGAATTAAAGGGGCATTCCGGCACCAGTCCTCTTGTGGTTTACGTTGAGGATAGGGGCAACCTTGTGGCTCTCTGGTCCCGTTCCATAAAGGTGAGGTTGGATGAATCCTTGAGGAGGAGCCTTGAGGAGATGTTCGGGGGGCAGGTGGCCCTGGACTTCTAGGTTCCTGGAGAGGGGCGAAGCGGAGGGGATGAGAGAAGTGGATGGTGTCCAGCGTATGTCTGTTATGAGCGATTACGTGGTGGTCAAGGCGTTGGAGGACGGGGTTACGGTCATAGGATTGACCAGAGGGCAGGAGACCAAATTCTCCCACACGGAGAAGCTTGACAAGGGTGAGGTCTGGATAGCTCAGTTTACTGAACATACCTCCGCCATAAAGGTGAGGGGCGCCAGCGAGATATACACCAAGCACGGTAAGATAGACAGCGGGAGGTGAACCCAGTTGAGAAGGGTAAAGATAGTTTGCACATTGGGGCCCGCGTGCAGCGATTACGACGTTTTGAGGGCCATGGCGGAGGCGGGGATGAACGTTGCCCGTTTTAATTTCAGCCACGGGGAGTATGAGACCCACGAGCTCAACCTGAAGCTTGTGAGGCAGGTTGAGCAGGAGATAAGACGTCCCATAGCCACCCTTTTGGATACCAAGGGCCCGGAGATAAGGACTGGTCTTTTGAAGGGCCATTCTCCGGTGATGTTGCAGCAGGGGAAGAACTTTGACCTGGTGATCCCTGAGATAGAGGGAGACGAGAGGGGAGTGTCCATAAGCTACCCCAACCTCACCTCAGAGGTCTCTCCGGGTATGGACGTATTCATCGATGATGGCACCATACACCTAAGGGTCGAGAGGGTTTACGAGGACCGCATATCCTGCAAGGTATTGGTGGGGGGAGAGCTTGGGGAGCGAAAGGGTGTTAACGTCCCGGAGGCGGCGCTTTCGGTTCCCACCCTTACTTCCAAGGACATAGAGGACATCAAGTGGGGCGTTGAGAAGGGGATGGACTACATAGCGGTCTCCTTCGTGAGGACTCGGGATGACATAATCCAGGTGAGGCGTGTCCTCGAGGAGCTGGGGGGCACCATGAAGATCATCGCCAAGATAGAGACCAGGCAGGCCTTCCAGAACCTGGAGGACATTGCCCAGGTGGTAGACGGCATGATGGTGGCTCGTGGCGACCTGGGAGTGGAGATGCCCACCGAGGATGTGCCGCTGGCGCAGAAGAGGATAGTTGATATCTGCCGCATGCAGGGCAAGCCGGTCATCGTGGCCACTCAGATGCTGGACTCCATGATAAGGAACCCCCGTCCCACCAGGGCGGAGGCGAACGACGTGGCCAATGCAGTGTTGGATGGAGCCGATGCCGTGATGCTTTCGGGGGAGACAGCAAAGGGTAAGTACCCGATCCAGGCGGTGGAGACCATGAGCCGCATTGTGAACCGTGCCGAGGGTGAGATGCGTCTTTGGCAGCGGTACCAGCAGGTTCAGGTGGCCAACCACGTGGCCGATGCGGTGAGCCACGCCGCCATGACGATAGCTGAGGACATGAAGGCTGCGGCCATAATATCCCTTACCAGAAGCGGCAGTACCGCCAGGATGGTGAGCAAGTACCGTCCCCAATGCCCCATAGTGGCGGCCACGCCATCGAAGAACACCTGGCGTGAGTTGGCCCTTCTTTGGGGGGTATACCCGGTCATTAGGGAGGAGGCCAGCAATGCGGAGGAGGCGGTGGAGGCCGCCATGTCCGCCGCGTTGGAAGAGGGTTTTGTCTGCGAGGGAGATCTGGTGGTCATAACCGCCGGGGTCCCCGTGGGGATACCGGGTACCACCAATATGGTTCAGGTTTACACCATAGGCCAGATATTGGTTAAGGGACTGTCGCTGATAAAGAGGGAGGCCTCAGGGTTTGTGTGTCGCTGCAAGAATGCCAAGGAAGCCTTGGATAAGATGCGTCCCGGGGATGTGCTTGTGGTGGAGCAGACCGACAGGGACTATGTGCCTGCCATGAGGAAGGCCGCTGCGATAATAGCGGAGGAAGGGGGGCTAACCAGCCACGCCGCCATAGTGGCGTTGGAACTGGGTATCCCCTGTGTGGTGAGCGCCAAGGATTCCATGAAACTCCTTCAGGATGGGATGCTGGTTACCGTAGATGGCACCAGAGGGGTGGTCTACCAGGGGAGGGTTAAGCTTCGCTGAACGATAAAGGGGCTTCGGCCCCCCTTTTTTATTTAGATCCCTTTCTTTATAGGGTTCCCTTGCGACCTATCAAAAATGAGGATGAGATCCCCTCATGGGAATCCTATGGTTCGGAAGGTTTGTGGGGTGCTATCTGGGTCCCTTTGTGGCTTTCACCCGAAGGGAGATGTACTTTGCTGACCAGACGTCCGTTGACCCTTAGGCGGCATCCGGGGCAGGTGGCCTTCCCTGGTGGAGTCAGGGATCCTGAGGACAGGACGCCCGCTGAGACTGCCAGCCGGGAGGCTGTGGAGGAGGTATCCCCCTCTGGGAGTTGGCGCCCGGTGGCGCTCATGGCTCCCCAGAGGGCTCTTACCAGCTCGTTCAACGTGGTGCCGGTGGTGTTTGCCGGCTCCGAGAGGGCGCCTGTTTTCGTACCCTCTCCCCACGAGGTGGACGACCTAGGGGTGATACCTCTACCGGGGGTGGAAGATTTTTCCTTGGACCCAATGGGAGGGCCGGAGCTTGTATTGCCCCGATTGGGTCGGGTGTTTGGCCTCACCGCCAGGGTTTTATTGAACGTTATCCTTAGTTTGGAGGAGATCCGATGGCTTTTCTAGGGGCCCACGTGTCGGTTGAAGGCGGCCTTTGGAGGGCCTTTGAGAGGGGGGCGGCCTTGGGGTGCGAGTGCATTCAGATCTTCACAAAAAGCCAGCTGCAGTGGTTTGCCTCCCCCGTATCTCTTGACCAGTGTCAAAGGTTCCACAGGGCTTGGAGGGAGTTTGGTTTTATCCCCGTGGTGGCCCATGGTTCGTACTTAATTAACCTGGCGTCCAGCGATCTGACCATGTGGGAGAGGAGCGTAGAAGCCCTTGCCATGGAGATGGAGCGTTGCGATGCCCTTGGCATAGAGTCCCTTGTATTCCATCCCGGCCATCACGGGGGCGCTGGATATGAGGCTGGGATGGCTAACCTTGAGAGGGGTATAGAGGCGGTGTTGGAGAGGGCCCCCAGTTCCGTGAGGCTTCTTATGGAGCCCTCAGCAGGGCAGGGCACCGCCGTTGGGTATGTGCTGAAGGACTGCGTGGATATCTGTGTGCGCATCGGGGTGAAGAGGCTTGGACTGTGTCTTGACACCTGTCATCTTTTTGCCGCTGGGTATGACATAAGAACCCCCGGGGGATACCGACGGACTTTGGGGGCCCTTGGGGACCAGGGGACATCCATCGTTGGGTGTTGGCATCTTAACGACTCCAAGGACCCTAAGGGTTCTAGGAAGGACCGGCATGAGAGGGTGGGCAACGGAACCATTGGGGTGTCTGCCTTTG
>JAOACP010000002.1:77806-95447 GCA_026417795.1 Thermanaerothrix sp. | reverse complement strand
CCCTTGGGATGGAGGCCCCTGAGGCGGTCTTTGCCCAGGCGTCGGAGGTGCTTTCGGAGCGGCGGGGTTTCTCGGACCTGGACAGGGTGAACCTTTTCATATGCGCGGTCTTCTCGGTCTTGAGGTCCTCGGAGGGCATGTTCCCGGAGGATTCGCAGGATGGCTTCTGGCTTCTTGCCCCCCACGACCTGGAGATGGCCAGGGAGGTCCTTGCCCTGGTGGCAGACGGCTTGGGCCTTGGGGTTCATGAGTCGGACGTTAGGTACCTTGGGTGTTTGATTTCCCTGTTCCGCCGCAGGTCCCCTGGGGAGCTGAACAGGGACAGGCTGAGGACCTTTCAGGACTCCTATTATCTTACGTTGACCGAATGGGCCCTTGCGAGGCTTCAGGATGAGTGTGGGTTTGACTTCACCGGGGACGACCGGCTGGTTACCGGCCTTGCGCTGCACGTGAAGATGCTACGCCGCCGGGCCATGGCGGGCCATAGGGTGAGGAACCCTATGCTGGAGGACCTTCGCCGCCGATACCCCCTCACCTTTGAGGTGGCGGTGCTGTTCCTAAAGCACCTGTCGGGGCTTTCGGGCCTTGAGTTTCAGGAGGACGAGGCGGGATTTGTGGCCATGCACTTTGGAGGGGCCTTTGAGAGGATGGCCCGGGAGGAGGAGCGTCGCATGGGGCTGGCGGTGGTGTGCCCCTCCGGGGAGGCCTCCGCGGGGCTTCTCATGGATAAGCTCAAGGCCCTTTACGGCGGCAGGGTGAGGCTGTTGGGTCCTTTTTCGTTTGCCCAACGGTCCCTTCTTAAGGTGATGGACCTTAAGTGCGTGGTCTCCACGGTTCCCATGGAGGTGGAGGGGGTGCCGGTGGTGCACGTGTCCCCCTTCTTCGACCGTCGGGACCAGGAGGCCTTGGAGAACCTTTTGTTCGTAAGGCCCAGGCTTAAAGGATTGTCCGACGTGCTTAAGGGCCTCTTCCGGGAGGATCTTTTTGTGCCCTCCATGGATGCTGGCTCCCCGGAGGAGAGCATAGAGATCCTCTCCAAGCTCCTGTGGGAAGCGGGGCTTGTGCCAAAGGGCTACATGGAAGGGGTTCTGGAGAGGGAGAGGCTGCTTCCCACCTCCCTTGGCAACCTGGTGGCGGTGCCCCATTCGGTGCGGATGGAGGCCTTCGAGTCCGCCGTGGCGGTGGGCATTTTAAGGCGCCCCGTCCAGTGGGGCGACCACCGGGTTAGGCTGGTGATGCTCTTCGCCCCCCGAAGGGGGGCCAGGGAAGAGGCCAGGGCCCTTTACGAGGCGGTGGGGCGTCTTATTGAGGATCCCGGGCTTGTGGGGCGTCTTTTGAAAAGCAGGTCCCATGGGGAGTTTATGGAGCGGCTGTTCGGATGTTTTATCTCCCGTTGAGGTCCATGTGGGGTCCACGCCTGGGCTTCCTAAGGGTTAGGAAAAAGAGAGTTTGAGGCCTCCTGTGGGGGGCCTTTATATTTTTTTAAAGTTCTTTCCCGTGGGGGGATATGGTTGGGAGGAGAGGAGAAGGCGGTTTTTCAGATCATTTCCATGGCGGGGGATGCGTTCTCCAGGATGATGGAGGCCGCCGCCTGCGCCAGGGGAGGGGACTTCAACGGCGCCCTTGAGAGGATGGAGCAGGCGGAGGCGTTGATAGTGGAGGCCCACAAGGTCCAGACGTCCCTCATCGTTGGGGAGGCTAGGGGTGATCAGGTGAACGTGACCATGCTCATGGTGCACGCCCAGGACCACCTTATGAACGCCATGCTGGCCAAGCCCCTGGTGGGGGAGATCATAAACCTGTACCGGGTCATCCATGAGGGGAGGGGTTTGGGTTGAGCCTGGCTGGTCCTGTAGGTTGGCTGATAGGCGGCACCTGGAGGATGTGCTTGGAGGGGATTTCCGTGGGGGGCCGCATACTCGCAGAGGGTGGAAGCGCTTGCGACGCGGTCTTAGAGGCGGTGAAGGCGGTGGAAGACGAGCCCCTTTACAAGTCCGTGGGGCTTGGGGGGCTTCCTAACGGGGAGTGCCAGGTGGAGCTGGACGCGGCTTTCATGGACGGGGACACCTTGGACTTCGGCGCCGTGGGGGCTGTACGGGACGTTAAGAACCCGGTGCTGCTTGCAAGGCGGCTGAGCTCAGAGCGCTTCAACACCTTCCTGGTGGGCCAGGGGGCCCAGGACTTCGCCAGGGTCGAGCTCTTCGAGATGCGGAACATGCTTACCCCAAGGGCTAAGAGGGCCTTCGAGATAAGGCGGCGCAAGGTGATGGAGGAGAACCTTTCCCCCTATGACGGGCACGACACCGTGGGGGTGGTGGCGCTGGACCTCAAGGGGTCCATGGCCTGCGCCACCTCCACCAGCGGCCTTTTCATGAAGCGCCCCGGAAGGGTGGGGGACTCTCCCCTTTGCGGTTCCGGGCTTTATTGCGACAGCCGCATGGGAGCTGCGGTGGCCACGGGCCTTGGGGAGGACATCATGAAGGGGGTCCTGTCCTACGAGACGGTTCGCCTCATGGGAGAGGGGCTTTCGGCGGATGACGCCGCAAGGCGGGCGCTAAGGGAGTTTGAGGCCCGTCTTAGGGACAAGGGCCGCAAGGTGGGGGCGGTGTCCATAATATGCTGCTCCCCTAAGGGGGACATAGGGGTCGCCACCAACGTGGAGTTCTCCTTCGCGTGGGCTTCTAACTCCAGGGACCCTAAGGTTTACATAGCCCGTCCATCGGAGGGGAACGGAGGGGTTTCGGTGGAGGAGGCGTCGCCCAAGTGGATGGAAGCCTACCAAAGGCGGCTCACCCTTCCGCCGGAGGAGGTCTTTTGAGTGAGCTGGGCTTCCAGGCCGGAAAGGGCTATAACCTGAGAGGGAGGGAGATTTGGGATGAACAGGGTACAGGAGTTCTTGGAGAACCGTTTTGCCCCTTGGGCGGTGAGGGTGGCGGGCCAGCGGCACCTGGCGGCCATCAGGGACGGTTTCATAGCCTTCATGCCGTTCCTGATAATAGGGTCCCTTTTCATAATAATACAGGACTTCCCCGCCCCGGGCTGGCAGGAGCTTCAGGCCAAGCTCTTCGGCGAAGGGTTTAACCAGTTTATAATATTACCTAAGCGGGCCACCTACGATCTGATGTCCCTGTACGTGGTGTCCTTCGTGGCCTATAAGCTGGCCCAGTCTTACAAGCTGGACGCCCTGTCCGTGGGGGCGTTGTCGTTGGCGTCCTTCGTGTTGATATCCCCCATATCCACCACCGTGGACGTGAACGGGTCCGCCGTGACGGTGAACCGGGTGATAACCGTGGGGGGCTGGTACGGCACCAACGGCGTTTTGGTGGCCATACTCCTGGCCATCCTGGTGACGGAGCTGTTCAGGTTCTTCATCCAGAGGAACATAGTGATCCGCATGCCCGAAGGGGTGCCTCCGGCGGTGTCCAGGGCGTTTTCCGCCCTCCTGCCCGGTTTTTGCATAGTGTCGGCGATGCTTTTCATAAGGCTGGTCTTCTTAGGGACCCCCTACGGGAACGTGCACCAGTTCGTCTACGATTTGGTGTCGATTCCCATGCAGAAGATGGTGGCCAACAACGTCTTGGGGGCCATAGGCACCGTGTTCTCCATAAGCCTTCTTTGGAGCGTGGGTTTGAACGGCGGCACCATAGTGAACGGCATCATGAGGCCCTTCTGGGTTCCCCTGCAGGAGGCGAACCTGGCGGCCATAGAGGCGGGACGGGTGTCTCCCAACATAATAACCGAGCAGTTCTTCGACCTGGTGTGGATAGGGGGAGCCGGCGCCACCCTGGCGGTGGTGGTGCTGCTGCTGATAAGGTCCCGGTCAAGGCAGTACAAGGAGCTTGCCAAGGTGTCGCTGCTGCCTGGGCTTTTCAACATAAACGAGCCCATAATGTTCGGCCTTCCGGTGGTGCTTAATCCCCTTAACATGATACCCTTGGTGTTGGGGCCCGTGGCCATAACGGTGATCAACTACTACGCCATGGCCCTGGGGCTGGTGGCAAAGCCCACCGGCGTGGTGCTTCCCTGGACCACGCCGCCCATAATACAGGGGTTCCTCATAACCGGCAGCGTGTCCGGGGCGGTTCTGCAGCTCGTGGACATCCTGGTGGTGATGCTCATCTGGTATCCCTTCATAAAGATATCGGATCGTAAGAGGGCCCAGGAAGAGGAGGCTGGATCTTAGTTGTTCGTTGAGGTTATAGTAACGTCCCCGGAGGAGGCGGAGTTGGCGGAGCGGTGCGGCGCTCACAGGGTTGAGTTCGTTAGGGACCTGGCGGCGGGGGGCTTGAGCCCTGACATGGAGCAGGTGGCCCTTGCGGCGCGGAGGGTTGGCATACCGGTGAACGTCATGATCCGTCCTAGGGCCGGTGTTTTTGAGTACTCCCCCGGCGAGATGGACGAGATGAAGCGTCTTTCCCTGTCCGCCCTGGAGGCGGGGGCCAGGGGGCTGGTGATGGGGTTTACCCGAGACGGCGGGGTGGACCTCAAGGCCCTGGAGCAGGCCCTGTCCTGGTGTCCCTCCTTGGACTTCACGTTCCACCGGGCCATAGACCAGCTTCCGGACCCGGTGTCGGCGGCGGAGGCCCTCAGGGATTTCCCCGGGGTGACGGATCTGTTGACCTCCGGCGGGGCGGGACCCATAGAGGGCAACCTGGACAGGATAAGGCGCATGGCGGAGGTCCTTGAGGGGGTTAGGGTGATGGCCGGGGGAGGCATAACCCAGGGCAACGTCCGGAAGGTTATAGATAGGACCGGTGTCCGGTGGGTGCACCTTGGACGTTCCGTGAGGGCCGGCGGCAGCCCCGATGGCCCGCTGGACGAGGGGCTCCTAAAGCGGATGATAGGCCTTGTTAGGGGGTGAGCGGCTTGAAGATAGTGCTGGTGTGTTTTGCCGGCATGTCCACCAGCCTTTTGGTCAGCAAGATGAGGAAGGCGGCGGATGAGCGGGGGATAAGGGCGGACATAGAGGCGGTCTCCACGTCGGACATGAGGGATCTCACGGAGGATGCCAATGTGGTCCTGTTGGGGCCCCAGGCTAGGTACATGCTGGAGGAGGTACGCCGGTCGGTGAGGGATGGCGTGCCGGTGGAGGTAATAGACACGAGGCTTTACGGCGCCATGGACGGGAACGGGGTTTTGGACCTCGCCCTTTCCCTGGCGGGATCTGGGGTGTAGGACGGAAGTTTGGCTGGAGCTTAAGGCCCATGCCCTGGGCGGAGGGTTTTGCCCATCCGCCCAGGGCGGTTTTTTAAGTTTAAAGTAGCAGATGCCCCCTAGAGCTTGAGCTTTGACTCCGCCGCTTTTATCACCTCTTTGAGGACCTTTATCCTGGTGAAGCGCTTGCAGTTTCCCTCCACCAGGACCCATGGGGCGTCGGGGGTGCTGGTCCTCATGAACATCTCCTCCGCCGCTTCCTCGTAGAGGTCCCACTTCTCCCGGTTCCGCCAGTCCTCCTCGGTGATCTTCCACTGTTTGAGGGGGTTTTCCTGCCGCTCCTTGAACCTTCGGAGCTGTTCCTCCTGGGTGATGTGGAGCCAGAACTTTATGATCACTGCCCCGAAGTCCGCCCACTGGCCCTCCATCTCGTTTATCTCCCCGAAAGCCCTGCGCCACTCGGGCTCCGAGCAGAAGCCCTCTATGCGCTCCACCAGCACCCGTCCGTACCAGCTTCGGTCGTAGACCCCTATGTGTCCTCCCTTGGGGAAGGAGTTCCAGAAGCGCCAGAGGTAGTGGTGGGCCCTTTCCCAGTCGTTTGGAGCCGCCGTTGGCACCACCTGGTATCCCCTGGGGTCCAGGTTCTGGGTGAGCCTCTTTATGCAGCCCCCCTTGCCCGCCGCGTCCATCCCCTCGAAGACTATCACCAGGGGCTTGCGCAGCTTGTAGAGGGAGTACTGAATCTCCCTGAGGCGGGTTTGGCAGGACTTGAGTTCCTTCCGGTAGGACTCCTCCGAGAGGGTGAGATCCATGTTCAACGTCCTGAAGATGGAGGTCCTGGTGTCCTTGTGCAGGCCAAGGCCCGAGAACCTGGCGGGGGTGATCTCCTTCTCCGCCTCGGCCCTCTTTATGGCGGATGAGATGTGCTCCAGCACGCTCTGACCTATCTTGACGGCGGCGTACTCCTTCTGGTGGGACTCCACCAGGATCCAGGGGGCATGTCCCTTGTCGGTTTGGCGTATCATTCGTTCCACCGTCTGGGCGGTCTTTTCGTATCGCTTGTGGTTTTCCCAGTCCTGTGGGGTGACCCTCCAAGCGGTGGCGGGGTTTTCCTCCAGGGCCTTGAGCCGTTTTTTCTGCTCCTTCTTGGATATGTGGAGGAAGAGCTTTATTATGCAGTATCCGTCCTGGGCCAGCTGTCTCTCGAAGGAGGTTATCTCCGCCAAGGTCTTGTCCGACTCGTCCCCGCCCAGTATCCGGCTGTACCAGCTTCGGTTGTATATCCCTATCTTGCCCCTGGGGGGCGTGATTTGAAAGAAGTATCTCATCGGAGGCCACAGGGGCTCCTGGTCGCCTTTCACGTTATGGACCTCAAAGCCCCGGGGGTCAAGGGCTTGGATCAGCTCGTTCATGAGGGTTCCCTTTCCCGCCCCGTCCCAGCCTTCGAAGACGATCATCACCGGTATACCGAGCTCCTTGGCCCTCCGCTGGGCCATGCCGAGCTCATCCCTCACCTTGGGCCATATGGACTTGAACTCCTCTTTGGACAGCTTTCTGTTCAGGTCTACCTTCTCGAGCAACCGCCACACCCCCTCCGTTGCTTTTGAAGGATAATATATCAAAAAACAAGGGGGTGGGTTAAATGTGGAAGACCTGGGCCGCCCGCCTGGCGGAGGAGGTCCGCCGGGGGGGATGTGGGGATCCGTTGATACTTTCGGCCATAGGGAGTTTGCCCAGGCACCGTTTCATAGGCGTTCTTAGGGAGGAGGCGGAGGAGGGGGATCCAGGGGCCCTTGAGCAGGCCTACGGGGACTTTCCGTTTCCCATAGGTTTTGGGCAGACGATTTCGCAGCCCTCCATGGTGGCCCGCATGACTTGCCTTTTATCGGTTGCTCCGGGGATGAGGGTTTTGGAGGTGGGCAGCGGCTGCGGGTATCAGTGCGCGGTTTTGGCCCTTTTGGGCTGTCAGGTGACCGGTGTTGAGAGGATAGGGGAGCTGGCTCAGTTGTCTCGGCGGGTTCTTGGGGAGATGGGGTTGTCGGTGGAGGTGGTGCATGGGGACGGGTTGGATCCTTCCCTGGGTCTTGGGAGGTTCCCCAGGGTTCTAATATCCGCCGCCTGTTCCAGGGAGGACGTGGATAGGCTTTTGGAGGGACTTCTTCTGGATCCTGGGATCCTGGTGGCTCCTGTGAACGTTGGGGGAGGGCTTCAGAGGGTGTTGGTGGTGAGGCTGGAGGGTGGGACGATGGAGGAGAGGTGGGAGGACCTGTGCAGGTTCGTGCCTTTGGTGGGGGGGGTGTTGGGATCCGATTGACCTGAAAGTTTAATCTTTTTCGTGTTGACATGTGATGTTTAAGGGTTTAGATTACGCCTTAGGATCTTGGATATTGGATCCCGGATACACATGGAGGTGTTCCAGTGGAAGCGGTTCTTCGATCGATCGATCCGAGCATGATGACCCCCATAAGGGATGTGGTCTATGAGACCCTGCGCCAGGCGATCCTGGATGGGGCAATGCGTCCTGGAGAGAGGCTCGTGGAGGGTGAACTCAGCGAAAGACTGAACGTAAGCCGGATGCCGGTCCGCGAGGCCATAAGAAAGCTGGAGGCGGAGGGGCTCGTGGAGTACCAGCCCCGTAAGGGCGCGGTGGTTAAGGGCTTTTCCGAGGCGGACATAGTGGAGATATACACCATAAGAGAGGCGCTGGAGGCCCTGGCGGCGGTTCAGGCGGTGAAGAACGCCAGCGACCAGGAGATTGCCATCATCGGCGAGGCCTTGGAAGAGGTAGAGCGCTTGGCTGCCCTGGGGGATGGCGCGGATCCGGCGGAGTTATTCGAGGCGAACCAGAGGTTTTCCCAGCTTCTGATAGAGGCCTCCCATATGCCAAGGCTGGTCCAGATCATCAACACCTACATGGCTTACCTGGAGCGTTTCAGGCGGGTTACCATGGGGAACCCTTCCAGGCGGGAGGAGGTTTACAGGGAGCACCGGATGATATTTGAGGCAATAAGAGACCGGGACGCCGAAAGGGCGGAGGCCCTGACGCGGAAGCATGTTCGAGGCGGCTTGGAGGCTTACCTTAGGAGCTTCAGGGTACCTAAGGCTGATTAAAAGCTTGAATCGTAGCCCAACTTTATGGGGGAGGTGGTGCATGATTCGGGTCTTTGCGTTTTTGCTACGCAGGATGTCTTTGGGGTTTATTAAGCAGTCATGGAAATAGCAGAAGGAGGGGTAGTTTATGAGTAAGGCGGTGCGCAGGTTTTTGCTTGTCTCGCTTTTTTCTCTGGTAGCCGTTTCCTTCCTCGTAGGATCCGCCTTTGCGGCGTATCCCACCAGGCCCTTTGAGTGTATAGCCCCCGCTGGCCCCGGTGGAGGATGGGACACCACCATGAGGATGGTCACCAAGGTGTTGGTGGAGAAGAAGATAGTCCCAGTGCCAATGCCGGTGGTAAACAAGCCCGGCGGTGGCGGCGGTGTGGCGTTGGCTTACCTTCAGAAGAAGGCCGGCAGGGATGATACGATAGCCGTGTATTCCCCTCCGTTGCTCCTCATACATCTTACCGGTGCTTCCCCCTTCGGTTACAAGGACGTGACTCCCATTGCGATGCTTATCAACGACTTCGGTGCCTTCGCGGTACCAAAGAACTCCAAATATCACAACATCAAGGAAGTAATGGAGGCCCTCAAGAAGGATCCCAAGAGTGTCAAGATAGGCGGTACTTCCGCCATGGGCAGCATGGATCACATACAGTTCCTTACCGCCGCTAAGGCCGCAGGGGTAAAGAACCTCAAAGCCATTCAGTACATTGCCTTCCAGGGAGGAGAGGGCATGGCCGCCCTCATGGGAGGACACATTGACCTGCTTTCCACCGGGATGGCAGAGACCGTAGGGCCCATGCAGTCAGGAGACATAAGGGTCTTGGCCATAACCGCCCCCAGCCGGGTTAAGAAGGGACCCCTCATGACGGTCCCGACATTGAAGGAGTCCGGGATAAACGCCGAGTTCATCAACTGGCGCGGCATATTTGGCCCTAAGAACATGCCGGACTACGCGGTTAAGTACCTTGATGATGCACTTTCCAAGATGGTCAAGACCCCGGAATGGAAGGAGATCGTGGTCCGCAACGGTTGGACTCCCGTCTACATGGGGCCCGAGAGCTTCGCTAAGTTCCTGGACAAGGCCAACGAGGAGTACAAGGTCCTCTTGGACGAGGTGGGTATCCTGAAGTAAGGCGGTGGATTCCCCCGTCTGCGATGAGAAGGGCGGCATGCAGGCTTTTGCCGCCCTTTCGGTTACCAGATCCTTCGGAGGAGTGGTATATATGCGGCCCAACCTTTGGGTAGGTTCTGCTGCGATCTTAATCGGTGTGGTCTACACGATCCAGGCCTTCATGCTCCCCAAGGCCATGGTGGGCAACCCATGGGCTCCACTCTATTTCCCCATAGGGTTGGGGTTGTTGATGGTTGCCCTGGGCGGGATCCTGGTGCTCTTGGAGGTGAGGAAGGGCCTTAAGCCCTCGGGGGGCACCTCGATGGTCCATTTCAATCCCTCCAGCCTCAGGCTGATAGCCGGCACTTCGGCGGCCTGTGTCGTCTATGCTGCGATGTTCGAGAGGATAGGTTTTGTCCCCTCCACCGCCCTGTTCCTTGGAGCCATGCTGTTCATGGTAAACGGCATTAAGAGCTGGAAGCTTAACTTGGTCATTTCCGCCGCCTTTACCGCCGGAGCATGGTACACCTTTGTGAAGCTGTTTCAGATTAACTTGCCTTAGAGGGGGAAGTGGATACGGATATACTGAACAATCTTATTCACGGCTTTTCCGTCGCCATGACCCCCTTGAATCTAGTGTGGCTGGTGATAGGGTCCGCATTAGGGACCGTGTTGGGAATGTTGCCCGGGCTGGGGCCGTCCACTGGGATAGCCCTGTTGCTGCCAATGACCTTTGGGATGCGTCCCGATACCGCCCTCATCGCCATGAGCGCCATATACTATGGGGCCATGTTCGGTGGCTCAAGGAGCGCCATACTGCTTAACGTGCCCGGTGATGGTGCGGCGGTGGCGTCCTGCTTTGACGGCTATCCAATGGCCCGCAATGGGCAGGCCGAAGCGGCCCTCGCCATCTCCGCCATTGCATCGTTCATAGGCGGGTTGCTTTCAACCATAGCCTTCGTGATGGTGGCGTTGCCGGTTGCCAGGTTTGCCCTGCGATTTGGCCCCCCAGAGTACTTCTGCCTCATGATTTTTGCCCTGGCCGCCACCGCTGCGATATCGAAGGGTACCATCCTTAAGGGGATAATATCCCTGGTCCTGGGGTTGATGATAACCACCGTTGGCTTGGATTTTCAATCCGGCGTTCCCCGCTTTACATTTGGTTCCCAAGAGCTTCAGATGGGTATAGATTTCGTGGTTGTGATCATAGGAATATACGGCATCAGCGAAGTCTTCGTGAACTTCGAACACATTGCGGACAAGACGTCAAAGCCGGTTCAAACAAAATTCGGCAGGATATGGATATCCATGGAACAATGGAAGCGAAGCATAGGCCCGATACTCCGCCAGACCCCGGTGGGCTTTTTGATAGGGGTCCTGCCTGGAGCAGGGGGAACCATCGCGGCCCTAATGGCTTATAACAACGAGAAGCAGATATCCAAGCACCCAGAGGAGTTCGGCAAGGGAGCCATTGAGGGGCTGGCGGCCCCCGAGGCGGCGAACAACGCTTGCTCTGTCGGCGCCCTCATCCCAATGATGACCCTTGGGGTCCCCGGTTCTGGAACCACCGCGGTAATGTTGGGAGCTTTGTTGATCTTAGGCCTTCAGCCCGGGCCTTTGCTCTTCGAACAGCATCCCGATGTGGCGTGGGGTATCATCGCCAGCATGTTCTTGGGGAACGTGGTATGTGCCCTCATTAACATCCCCCTTGCTGGGGCTTTGGTCAGGGTTCTGGCGGTGCCGCCCAGGATCCTCTATCCCTTGGTGGTTGTGTTGGCGTTCCTTGGGGTTTACACGATAAACTTCAGCCTCGTGGATTTCTACCTCTTGGTCATCCTCGGCATAACAGGCTACCTTATGAAAAAATTTAAGGTGCCCACCGCCCCGCTGATCCTGGCGTCTGTGGTGGGAGCCTCCATGGAGTCCTCATTCCGGCAGTCCCTAATGATATCCAACGGATCCATGGGGGTGTTCTTCCGGTCTTGGATATGTGTCGGACTCCTTTTGGCGGCGCTGCTCTCCTTGGCCTGGCCCTTCATATCCGACTGGCGTGCCGCTAGAAAGGGGCAGAAGCTGGCAGAGCCGGAGATCGATTGAAGTCATCCTTGATTGGATGTGGTGGAGCAATGCATCCATTTTTTACCAGCTGGTAACTTTTAAGTCACGGCGGCGGGTTTAGCCCCCGCCGCGCCTTTTATGGGGGTGTTGTGTTTTGGTTGTGGTATTTGAGTCCAGCGCCGGTACGTTGGAGTCGTCGGACTGCCTGGTGAGGGTGTATCCCTCCGAGGAGGTTCGGGTGGTTTTAAGGGGGGTGTGCGCCAGGCTTTATCCCGAGAGGACCCGCCGCATGGCGGAGGAGGCCCTAAGGGAGGCTGGGGTGTGCGCCGCGGTGGAGATACAGGACCAGGGGGCCCTCATGTGCACCCTTCGGGCCCGGCTTAGGACCGCCGTAAGGCGGGCGGTTTTGGGGGGAGCTTCCCATGAGGCCCGTTAGGTCCATGCTTTACGTGCCCGGCAACAGTCCTGGAATGCTGCAGCACTGCGCCCGGTTTGGGGCGGACAGCGTGCTGCTGGACCTGGAGGACGCGGTGGCCCTTTCGGAGAAGGACGCCGCCAGGGATCTGGTGGTGGAGTTTTTAAGGGCCCTGGACTTCGGGGATCTGGTGGTGACTGTGAGGGTGAACGGAGCGGACACGGAGTTCTTCGAGGAGGACCTAAGGGCGGTGTTGCCCTTAAGTCCTCACGCGGTGAGGCTTCCCAAGTGTTCTGGCCCGGAGGACGTGCTTTTGGCGGACCGTCTGATGGGGGCCATAGAGGAGGAGCACGGTTTGGAGGTGGGGACCGTGAAGATCCACGCCATGCTGGAGACCGCGGAAGGTGTGTTGAGGGCCCGGGAGATAGGCATGAGCTGCCCCAGGGTGACGGCCTTGACGCTGGGCGGCCAGGACCTCACGGCGGACATGGGGGTGACCAAGAGCAAGGAGGGATGGGAGCTTTTCGTGGCCCGTTCCCATGTGGCCATGGCGGCTCGGAGTTTGGGGATAGAGGCGTTCGACACGGTGTACGCCGACGTGGAGGACCATGAGGGACTTTTAGAGGAGACCCGTAGGGTTGTGGGTCTTGGTTTCACTGGGAAGGCGGCGATCCACCCCAGCCAGATAGAGTGGATTCACCGGGCCTTCGTGCCGGAGGAGGAAGAGGTAAGGCGTGCTGAGAGGATAGTGGAGGCCGCCCGGGCGGCGGAGGCGGAGGGGAAGGGAGTGGTGTCTGTGGGCGGCCGGATGGTGGACGCTCCGGTGGTAAGGCGCGCCATGAACACCCTTAGGCTCTGGGAGATGCGGGAGGGTTCCATATGAAGCTTATGAGGAACTCCATAGGCCGGCTGGTGCCCGAGGAGGCGCAAGGGATAGGGAAGCTGAGGCCCTACGAGGGCCCCTGGGGCTGCGTTGGTGAGGAGAGGCAGAGGCGTTGTCCGCCTCTTAGGGGTTTTGGCAAGGTTCGGGAGAAGGTCACCTGGGATCTTAAGGAGGCCATAAGGAGGAGCGGCCTTGAGAGCGGCATGACGGTGTCGTTCCACCATCACTTGAGGAATGGCGACCGGATACTGTGCCCCGTTCTGGAGGCCTGCCGGGAGATGGGGATAAGGGATCTGGTGCTGGCGCCCAGTTCTCTCACCGATGCCCACGACGAAGTGGCGAGGTACGTGAGGGAAGGAGTGGTGAGGAAGATCCACACCTCCGGAGTGAGGGGTGAGGTTGGCAGGGCCATAAGCCGAGGCGAGGTGGAAGTTCCGGTGTTGATCCACAGCCACGGAGGCAGGGCTCGGGCGGTGGAGGAGGGCAGCATATCGATAGACGTGGCGTTTCTTGGGGCCCCCCTTTGCGACCGATCAGGGAACTTCACCGGCGTGATGGGGAAGTCTGCGTGCGGTTCGCTGGGATACGCCCAGCTGGACGCCCGTTACGCCGGGCACGTGGTGGCGGTGACGGACCAGCTTTCGGAGGAGCCGTTGGGGCATATATCGGTGCCCCAATATCTTGTGGACCAGGTGCTTGTGGTGGATAGCCTTGGAGATCCCAGGAAGATAGCCACGGGTGCGGCGAGGATAACCCGAAATCCGGTGGACTTGAAGATAGCCCGTGACGCCTTTCGTGTGATATTGGCGTCTGGGCTTTTGGAGGAGGGTTTTTCGTTTCAGGTTGGAGCTGGAGGGGCGAGCCTTGCGGTGGCCCGTTACGTGAGGGATTACATGAGGGAGAAGGGTATAGTAGGCAGCTTCGGTTGCGGAGGCGTGACGGGTTACATGGCGTCGATGCTGGAGGAGGGTTTGTTCAAGGTTTTGTACGACGTGCAGAGTTTTGACGCGTCGGTGACGGGTTCGCTGCTGAGGAACTCAAGCCACGTGGAGATAGACCAGTCGTGGTACGCGAACCCGCTGAACCGTGGGTGCGTGGTGCACGGTTTGGACGTGGTGGTGTTGGCGGCGCTGGAGGTGGACGTGGAGTTTAACGTGAACGTGCTTACGGGCCACGATGGAGTGTTGAGAGGAGCGTCTGGAGGGCACTGCGACACGGCGGCGGGATCGAAGCTGTCGGTGGTGGTGCTGCCGTCGTTTAGGGGAGGGGTGCCGTCGGTGAGGGATAGGGCTGGCAGCGTGGTGACCCCCGGGGAGACGGTGGACGTGGTGGTGACGGAGCGTGGGGTGTGCGTGAACCCGAGGAGGAAGGACCTGGAGGAGAGGTGCAGGAGAGCGGGTCTTGAGGTGAAGGACATAAGGGAGCTGAAGGAGGAGGTGGAGGCCCTGACCGGCGTGCCCGAGGAGGTTGAGGTTGACGGTTCCCGGGTGGTGGCCCTTGTGGAGTACCGGGACGGCACCATAATAGACAGCGTGTTCCGGGTGGAGTGCTAGTAAAAGCGTAGGCCCAGATGGTAGGAGGAAGCGGGGATTCAACAGAGGGCAGGATGAGTGGTTTCCTTAAAAACGCCCCGGCGGACATGGGTAAATCGCATCCGCCGGGGTATTTTGTCATGCTTATCGCCCTTTTTGAATCAAAGCCCGTTGGCCATGTGGTGAATCCCCAAGAGCATCCTTTCCATGACATCCTCTTGGATGGCGGGTATCCTGCCCATGGCCAGGTCTTTGACCACCTGGGGCATAAAGGGTATCTCCCCAAGGATAGGGCAGCCGGCCTCTTGGCATACCCGTCGTATGTCCATGGAACCTTCTTTTGAGAGGTCCCATCGATTTATGACCGCCGCGCAGGGGACCCTGAGCTGCCTTGCGGTCTCAAGGATGCGCCTTAGGTCGTGGACGCCGCTCATGGAGGGTTTCGCCACGATCAACCCCATGGAGGCTCCCGTAAGGGCGGATATGGCGGGGCAGGCTATGCCCGGTGGGCCGTCGATTAATATTAATATCCAATCCTTCCCCAGCTCCCTGCCAGAGATCCTGGCCCTGTCCCTTATGGCCTGCACAAGCCTTCCGGAGTTCTCCACCCCTGGCTTCAGCCTGGCGTGGAACATGGGGGCCAGGTCGGTTTCGCTCTCGAAGATCAGCCCCTGTTCGGATGGCAGTAGTTCCACCGCCCCCTTGGGGCACACTATGGAGCAGACCCCGCAGCCATTGCATCTCATGTGGTCGATCTTTACCCTGCCGTTATCGACGAGGATCCCATCAAAGCGGCAATGGGAAGCGCAAATCCCGCAGTCGTCGCAGGGGGGCTTTTGATGAAGGCCTTTTTGCCCCCCATGAAGGGCTCTTCGGCTTTTATGGCCGGTTTGAGCAGTATCCATAGGTCTGGCACGTCCACGTCGGCGTCGCATATGACGCACATTCCCCTTAGGGCCTTTGCCAGCGCCGCGGTGACGGTGATCTTGCCGGTTCCCCCCTTGCCGCTTAGAACCGCTACCTCCTTCGGCTTCACCTGAACACCCCCATAGCCCAATCCCAGGCGGACCTGGCCGCTTGGGCCCAGCGGCGGTCTAAGGCGGCCGGCGGGATGCCCCTGGCGGAACCCGCCGCCACATCCCGTGAGAACGGCAGCGTGGCTATGAGGGGAAGCTCTGCCAGGATGCCTTCCAGCGGTTCCTCGTCGATGATGCCCGAGCGGTTTATTACAAGGGCCCCCGGTTTCCCAAGGTCCCTGATGAGCTGGGCCGCCGCCTGGCCGTCCGCCCTGCCGAAGGGGGTGTTCTCCATTATCAGTATCACCGCGTTGGCATGTCTTAAAACCGCCACGGTGGGACAGGATACCCCGGGAGGAGCGTCTATCACCGAATCCAGGCCTTCGAAGAGCCCGACTTTCAACGTGAGGTCTATCACCGGGACTGGATTGGGCATCCCAACCGTGAGGCGCCCTTCGATGAGCGTACCCCTGCCTTTCGCGATCCTGCCCCGTCGTATGATTCCCAGCTGCCGTTCGGTCTCCCGCAGCGCCCCGTTGGGACAGGCGATGACGCAGGCGCCGCAGCCGTGGCATAGGTGGTTGAAGGTGGGAAGTGATCCTCCAAAGCAGAAGACCCCTCCGAAATTACAGGTTTTGGAGCAGACGCCGCATCGGGAGCATCTTTCCGGGTCCACCGTGGGAAAGGGGATGGTAGCCGCCATGGGCTCCTCGGGGGCGTCGTTGATTGTCTGGGGCTCCTGGAGCAACAGCGCCAGGTTGGGCTCCTCCACGTCGCAGTCTATGGTCGCCACGGGACGGCCCAGCGGGTGGGAGAGCGCCATGGCGGAGGAAAAACTGGTCTTGCCGGCGCCCCCCTTGCCGCTTAGAACCGCCACCCGCAAGGGCTCTCGTCCTAGTGGGAGCACCCTTCTCCCCCGTGTCCGCATTGCTCTTGATGTCCTAACTGGTGGGAGCAAAGGCTCTCCCCTCCCTTGAGCTTCCCGTTGAGGAACATCTCAAGGGCCAGTTCGGCGGGGCCCGTTACCCCAAGGTATACCTCTATCCCCTTGGACCTTAGGAGGTTAACCGCCCGTTCCCCCATGCCGCCGCTTATGACGGCCCTAACGCCGATCTCGGCGAGCCACGCCGGGATGCGACCCATCTCATGTCCTGGGTTGTCCAGCAGCTCCTTGGCTGTAACCTCGCTGCCCTCCGTTGTGGCCACCAGGAAGTGGGGGGCATGTCCGAAGTGGCGGCACAGGTTTTGTCCCTCTACCGGTATGGCTATCTTCATCTTCCAATGGCCCCTCCTTCAGCGATCGGCTTCGCCGCTTGTTCCCTGGCACATCCCCTTGAGCTCCATGACCTGTTCCTCCAGGGCTTTGAGCCTGCTTAGTATTCCAAGGCCCTTAGGTCCAGCCCCTTCCGCCAACCCCGCACCTCCAAGGCCCCTTCCGATGCGGCACAGGCCTGGTCCTTGCCGGCAAAACCACCGTCCCCTTGGTCCAATCGGTCCGGTCCCATCCATTCCAGGCATGGGCATCCCTCCCTGTTAGTGATATTGATTATCATTATATTGTTATCGGCCCCAAAATCAACCCCCAAGGCTGGACGTGGAGTAAAGAGGAGGAAGGCCGCGGGATCCTACTGGTGGCAGGTGATGCGGCTTAGGCCATTAGGAGTGTTTTAGGATTGAACATAAAGGATAAAGGGCCTCCCATAAGGGGGCCCTTGGATAGGCTATGGCATTGAGGTTACCCCTCCAGGCTCTTCAAGAATCCCTCCACCAGCGGCTCAAGCCCATCCTTGTCGTGGTAATCCTCAAGGCGCCCCGAATCCGCCAGGCGGGATATTTTAGGATCCATGGTGAGGCTTGCCAGCTTTGGGACATGCCACCTTTGGGATATCTCTTCCAGCCCTCCGTCGCCGAAGAGCTGGATCTTCTCGCCGCATCGGGGGCACAGGGCGTAGGCCATGTTCTCCACCAGCCCCAATATGGGCACGTTAAGCATCTTTGCCATGTGCATGGCCTTTTCCACCACCATGCCCACCAGGCACTGGGGGGATGTCACCACCACGAAGCCGTCCAATGGCAGGCTCTGCATCACCGTGAGGGGTGCGTCGGCGGTGCCCGGCGGCAGGTCCACTATGAGGGTGTCCAGCTTGCCCCAGAGGACTTGGCTGTAGCTGCTTGATGGTGTTGGCTATTATGGGCCCCCTCCAAACCACCGGTTGGGTGGGGTCATCCAGGAACAGGTTTATGGACATGACCGACACCTCCAAGCGGGACTTTGGGGGCACCAAGCCCTCCGGGGAAGCGGTGGGCCTTTGGGTCACCCCCAGCATGGCGGGTATGGAGGGGCCCGTTATGTCCGCGTCCAGTATGCCCACC